>CAYZRM010000021.1:26381-28217 GCA_964480845.1 uncultured Coxiellaceae bacterium
AAATATTTAGAAAAGTCAGCCGATAAGCCGGGTTCTGTCGTGAGCAATCATTAATCTAGGATGTTTGTCGCCAAACACCTCAAGCAGCCTACCCAAACTCGGCACGGGTCGCACCATTGAGTTCCTATTTGGCCTTACTCCAAGCGGGGTTTACCCTGCCACACCTGTTACCAGATGCGCGGTGCGCTCTTACCGCACCTTTTCACCCTTACCCTTGCGGGCGGTTTATTTTCTGTGGCACTTTCCGTAGGCTTACGCCTCCCAGATGTTATCTGGCGCTTTACCCTATGGAGCCCGGACTTTCCTCCCCACTGACGCGGGGCGATTACTTGGCTGACTTGGACGCATTCTAGCATAAACATCCACTTCCACCAAACCAAAGCGCTTTTACTTTGACAATTAGCCTACACCACGGATAATAAGCCATCAAGACGCTGCCAACAGGAGAATAGATATGACTTTTCAGGGAAGCATGGTTGCCCTCATTACCCCTATGCTAGATGATGGCACAATAGATAAATCAGCTTTGTGCAATCTGATTGAATGGCACATTACCTCTGGTACAGATGCCCTGATCATTGCTGGAACAACGGGTGAATCAGCCACCCTCTCCGCTGAAGAACACTTTGACTTGCTCAAGCTGGCCAAGCAGCAAGCTAATGGCCGCATTCCTATTATTGCTGGCACTGGTACCAATGCCACCAGCACAACCATACAATTATCCCAACAAGCAGAAAAGGCTGGCGTTGATGGCTGCCTTATTGTTACCCCTTACTACAATAAACCCACACAAGAAGGCTTATATCAGCATTACAAGTCCGTGGCTGAAAAAATCAATTTGCCGATTATTTTATACAATGTGCCTGGACGAACAGGCTGCGATATGCAACCTGCAACCGTTGCCCGCTTAGCCAACATCAAAAATATCATTGGCATCAAAGAAGCAACAGGCAATCTTGAACGCCTAAAAGACATACAGCAGCTTTGCAACCCATCATTCAAGCTTTACAGTGGCGACGATGCTACGTCACTTGATTTTATGTTACTAGGTGGCCACGGTGTCATTTCTGTCACCGCCAATATAGCGCCTGCTAGAATGGCTGCCATGTGCCAAGCAGCATTAAGTGGAGCAAAAGAACAAGCTATCGCTATTAATCAAGAATTGGCATTGTTACATAATAGACTATTCTTAGAATCCAACCCTATTCCTACCAAATGGGCATTGCATCATATGGGGAAAATTCAACAAGGCATACGCCTGCCACTATTACGCCTAGACAATCAATATCACCAATCAATTCAAGAAGCCATGCGGCATGCAGGAGTAGAATAATGGATATGACTCGCCTTTTAGTTTTCATATTAATATCAACCACTATCAGTGGTTGTGGTTACTTAAAAAAAACCGGAAATGTTCAAGACAGAGATACACATTACTTAACAGCGAGGAGCGTGCCTCCTTTAAAAATCCCACCCAACATGACATCAGATGCTTTTCATACAACCTACCCAGTCTCTGATAGCCGTGGCGCAGTTAAACCTGTCGATATCGTCCCACCTGGTTTAAATCAATAGAAATAACTGGAAACCAAAGATGGACAAGGTATAATCCCACATTCACGGAGAGGTACCGAAGCGGTCATAACGGCGCCGACTCGAAATCGGATGGGGAGCTTGACTCCCACGAGGGTTCGAATCCCTCCCTCTCCGCCAGATTTTTTTAAAAAAACTTTTCCTATTGCTATTACAAGCGAAGCAATTCAGCTCCTGCACCTTATGCCTAGCCAAGCGCTTCGTAACCTCGCGATGACAATACCTGCTCATTGACAGACTAAT
>CAYZRM010000022.1:0-9864 GCA_964480845.1 uncultured Coxiellaceae bacterium
TCTCCTCTAGTCGACGAAGAAAATCTTTCGCTTCCATAGCCAAATTATAGTCTTGCAAATCTATCAATTGCAGCTCAAGCTCTACCCCTATAGACATACAAGTATTTTCTTTAAAAGCAGCCAGAGTCATCTTGCTTCCCCCTCAACTTGCCCGGCTTCTTCAGAACGCGCTAATGCAAATTGCGTTAAGATAGGGCCAATAATATCCATAATAGCTACCACCGCAATGACAGAAAAGAACTGATAATTCAGGTCAGCATTCACATCAATTGCTGTATTTGCCATACCTATTGCCAGACCGCCCATGGGCATTAATGCTAAGCAGATAGACCACGTTTGCTTTGAGGTTAATTGACTTTTAGCAGAAAACAACCAAATCCCTATTAGTTTAGCTAACGTTCGCGCTGTGATAAATGCAAATACCATGAAGGGAGCACCCCACAACCCCTTCAAATGCAGATTGACACCCGTGATAACAAACAAAATGATAAAAAACATTCTCGCCAGCCATTCAAAATCCACCTCCATTAAATAATGCTTCACATCTACATTTCTAGCTAATACACCCAAAATAAATAATGTAAACATAGAAGAGATATTCAGCATTTTTGCACCACCAATAGCAAAAATAACAGCCCCCACAAACAATATAAACTGGCTTTGTTTATTTTTACCAATTAATCGAGCTAGCATTAGCATGACTGAAAACATAAGGAATGCCAGACAAGCCGATCCTAGAATTCTGTATATAGCCATTTGTGCTATCGCAACTGACGTCAGACCTGATTTATTTAGTGGCAAGAAAATCAAGAATAAAACTAGGCCAATAAAGTTATTGATACTGGTTAGAATAAAAGTACGGCGTGTCACTGGCCCTTTAGCAATCAAGTCATTAGCAATCATTATTACCACAGCAGGCGCTGTTGCAACAGCAATCGACCCTATCAACGCTGCTTGCAATACTGGTATCTGAAACAGATAAAGAACAAACACAACAAAGATAAACGTTAGAAATGACTCAGTCAGAGCCATAGGCAATATGCCCTTATCATGCTTTAACCAATTAAAATCTAAATTTTTTCCAGACTGGAACAAAACCAAACCAAGCGCAATATCAACAAAAATACGCACATTTGCTATTAAAGACGGCTTAGCTAAATTTAGCACCTCAGGACCTAATAAAAATCCAACGGCTATATAGCCAGATATTTGCGGAAAAATACGACTACGTTTTGCTAACTCACCACCAACCAAGCCTAGCAGCAAAGCAAAACCGGCTAATATCACACGATTATAATACAAAGGAAAATGAGGCAAGAACTCCATAAACAACTCTCCACAACCTAACTTAGCGTAGAAACTACCGGATAAAACGGCTTAACGCAAATTTAAAATAGAATAGACAAAAGCCGCATCACAGCCAATTAGTCAACTTCACTACTACAAATAACCTCTTACACTTTAACTATATAAATGCATTTTCTTTGTTAATTGGCGATATAAGTAAATACAAAATAGGCAACAGAATGCACAGAAAATAAAAACCATAGGCGGCCCTATATATTGATAAATACATTCACCAATGAAGGGCCCAATACCTAAACCTAATGTACCCAGACCCATTGCACCATAGTAAGCACCTAAAAGCGCTGGCGGTGCAATCTTCGTTATTAACATATCATTTAAAGGCATAATAATAATTTCAGACAGGACAATGAGAAAAGTAGCGGTTATTAGCAAAGGCACATGTAACGTCACACCAAAAATAATATTTGCCAGAGCAAAGGCACACATGGCCAGCATAGCAAGCACTAACTCATTGACATGAGTCGTTAACTTCATCATGATCATTTGCAAGACAGCACATCCTACCGCATTAATAATTAATAAAATAGAATAGATTTTTATACCATCAGGCAGGCTAGCAGTTAAATACTGTGCTAATGTTGAATCAACTTGAGAATAAACACCCCAAAAAATAATACAGATAGCAATTAGCATTAATAATACTTTGTCCTTCGCCACCATCTTAAATACTTTATGGATAGAGTGATAAATACTTAAGCTTTCTATCTGTATTTGCTGAGTACAACCCTCTAAAATAAAAAATGCCAGAACTGATAATAGTGCATAAACCAGCCCAATTATCTTAAAAATTAAATTAGCATCAATCGTTGTTAAATAGGCGCCTAAGACCGGCCCTATTGCTGCTGCGGTATTAATAAACATAGAGCGCAAGCTAAAAAATATTCTTTTTTGCTCATAGGAAAATGCGAATACACCATATGATTTTGAGCCGATATCAAAAAAAGCTCGCGTTAATCCAGTCAACATACTCATTAAGATTAGCCATGGAATGGCATGCGAATAAAAGAAGAAATAAATAACTAAACCACTTACCAACAGCGAACACATGATTGCGCGCCTAACCCCATAATGGTCAATCATGACACCCGCTACAAAACTACTTAGGCCAAAAGTCAAAGGCCCAGCGCCAACAATGACCCCTATCATCACTGGCTGAAGATGATCATGGTTTGATAAAAAAATAGCCAGAAATGGCAAAAACATGAACTGGCCTATTTTCATCACAAACAGCATCAAAAGCATTAGCCAGTGCTGACGCTTAAATTCTGCTAACTCTTTAATAAATGCCTTCATGAAAACCCCGTGATGGTGAAAACAACTCAAAAATCAGATACAATAATGACCAAATACATAATAATAAAAATAATAACGAGGAGGCGCTTATGCCTAATCAATCTAAGACCGTCATTATTACAGGCAGCATACTATATGCCTTCTATCGATTAGTTGACCTAAAAATACGACGCGACCAATACCAGGAAAACAAAAAAAAGAGAAAATCAAAGACATATGTTTTCAGCTGGTCCTCTGGCTCTGCTCATCATGGCTTCCAACGTTATGAAAGTGATTATGCTGTTGGACACATGGCCATCCAGTTTGATGACCAATATGTGAGCTTTTGGCCTAAAGGTAGCAATAAACCAGGCATTAACCCACTACATCTCGTCACTAATGACGGCCAACTATCGACTATTAGCCGTGATATCCAAATAGAAAAAAAACTCCCAGATACTATTTTAGTCATCAATGGATTAGATCATACCCTAATGCTGGCTGCGCTACAGCAATTACAAGAAGATATTCGTGATAAAAAAATAAAATTCCAAGTGATACACAATACACCCTGGCAAGATCCTGACACTAACAATAAGCACCACTGCGCAACAATCACAAACAAACTGCTCAGCGCCGGTGGCTTCCCTGTTAAACGTAGAGTCTTAGCACCCTGGTCAATCACACCGGGCACACTACATTATTTTTATCGTGGCATAGGCGCACAAGAGATAAGCCGTGCGGACAAAAAAGAGAAGCTAATCAATGAGCTAAAAGCAAAAACACGATATAAACCGCTATAAAAATAACACCCGACTACCTGGTCGGGTGCTAAGTATCATGCTAGCGATGACGCCTAGAAGAAAGAGCCATCATGACATAAGCCCACCCTGTAAACACCAAGTCTATCCCGACAAACAATCCAATAATAAATAAACTGGATGCAGGCCAATCAGATAGAATTAATGCGCCCAACAAGAGTGTAATAACGGCATTAAAAAAGCCCCAACCCCAATTAGGTAAACGCAGTGCAATCGTTGCTGCCAAGCGAAATGCGCCTAAACAAATATAAAACACACCTAACAATAGCGTTAAAGAGATAGAACCTGCCACAGGCTTGGCAATCAAATATAAACCTACACCTGCATAGATTAATCCCATGATGAGATGCAATGGGAAACCAGGCCATTTTTTACGCCAAAATGTTAGGGTATCAATAATGACAACCAAACCCGCAGAAAAAATAACAAAACCCAAGAACATCACAGAAACCAGGGTAGCCATACCGGATGCACCCATGCAAACGATACCTAGCAAAACCAATAAAACACCCCAGAGAAAAAACCAGAACCAATTTTTACCAAGTAACGCTTTATCTTGATCAACCATCCATGTTGAAAATGCCATTTTAAAAATTCCCTTTTAAAAGACGACACACCAATATAGCACAAATTTTAGACCTTTTTACAGCTCCTCGCCAAAAGCCTCTCGGTAGTATTGCTTAGTTTTTAAGAATTGGTCCACCAACAGGGCTCCATCATCCTCAGCAGCAGGCGCATGATGGAAATAATGACCAAATATCATGAAGCAATCCTGGGTATATTGCTTGGTATATAAAATATGGTTATGCCAAAATTCATCTATTTGCCGAGTAGGCACCAACGATTCACCCGCGTGCATTTTAGATAGTAGTAGAAAATTCTTATAAAGATATTCGCAATGCTTAGCCTCTCCCTCAATCCAACGTGGTAATGCATAGCCAGGAGCGCACATAGCTTTGACTATATAGCCCAGATCTAACTGTTGCAAATAAGCACGCGCCGCTTCTATAGTCACTCAACCCACCTCTACGCTAAACTACCCATACACTTTCCACTACATTCTGCACCACACACTGCCACATCAGCATGCTGGAATCGATCCATTTCCACCACACCAGATGGCTGAGGTAAAATAGCTGCTAGTAACATCTCTTGATTTTCTTGCATCTCTGTCTCCTTAAGACAATTGAAAAATAACATCAATAGTATAACGTTGTGACTGCGATAGATACTCATCAACCCGCTGAAATGGCACTGCTTTTCTCACAGCAGTTAAGGCAGCTTCATCTAAGCTATGCGTACCGGATGATCGTAGGATTTGTAGATCGCTAATATGCCCATCAGTATACAATATAAAGGCCAGTACTACCTTACCTTCACGCTGCATTTGCTCTGCTGCCAGTGGATAGCGCTGCTCTGTTTGTATAGCAGCATGCAACAATGCGACCAATGATTCAACTCGTTCACCTTGACTATGTTGACTATGCTGTGTCACTGCCTGCTGAGGCATTGACTGCCTCTTCTCACCGCCTTTTTTCGCCAGCACACTAGATTTTACTAAGTGTTGCTGGCTAAGGCTTTCACTTCTCTGCTTAACCAGCACCAGTTGATTTGCTTTATCTTCATACAAAAAAGTAGCAACAATAGAATGCTCTACATCGCCTACAACTCGCTTAAGACGCGACATATCCCACATTATCCCTACACATACAAAGATAACGAGATGCATCCCTAGCGAAAATAACAAATGTCGATACGGCTTACTTATCAATCTAAATCTACCTTGATTGTTAATTGGTAATGTCGGCCAGGGTTTGTAAAATAAGTGCTTTGTTGAGAAAGCTGATTATAAACAACATAAGCTGGATAACGCTGATCAAATATGTTTAACGCTTCAACACTTACACTAGCGGTTTTGAGCATATATTGCAGAGCAATATCATGCAACCAGTAACTAGAAAGACGCTTGCCAGTATTTGCTAAATCCTCAGAAGCATAGCGATTGCCCGTAAATAATGCGGTATATTTAGCTTGCCAGTGCGTACGCCATTGATAAACCACCCCAGCATTCGCATTAAAAGCAGGAATAGCAGGAATACGCTTATTATTAAATAATCCTGCAGCAAATCGAGCATCCACGTAATTTAATTGCCCATCTAATATGATTGCTGGATTTAATTGATACTTCTCAGTGAGGGTAATACCCCTACGCACTGTTTTATCCAAATTACTAAATGAACCAAAAGGACTCGCCACTGTTTGAATTGGATTGAACGCCAATTCATTTCTTAAATTCAACAGATAAATATTCAATTGTGTTTTGCTAATCTCTGTTAAATGCGTAAATCCAGTTTCATAAGAAATACCTTGTTGTGGCTTTAAGTAAGTGATACCACTAGGCAACAGAGTCTGCTCATTAATCTTAGGAAAACTATAACTTCCCGCGCGTCTCAAAAAAAATGACCATGATGAGATCGGGTTAAATGCAATCCCTTCTTCACTCACCCACACATGATCTGATCTCTCAACAGCAGATGTTGTAGCTGTTTGGAAATGGTTAGATTGGTTAGCACCTCTTACACCCAGTGTAAAATCAAATGCATTCTTAGTGAAACGATCTTGCAAATAAACACTCTGCTGCAGTGCATTTCCGCCGGAATTTACTCGCCTATGCTGCAAATGATAATCACTCTTTTGTACATCATAGCCTAAGGTAACACGCTGGCCATACATAGAAGCATACAAGCGTGGACTAAAACCAGATTGTCTATCTAACTGATGTACCGATGCAAAAACAAACCCATTACCTATCGTTTCTTGAGTATATAAACGAGATTCCAGCCACCACTCATCTGTTAACTCATGCTTACTTAACAATTGAAAGCGCTGAGTATGATAATTAATGAAGTTACTATCATTCGTTGCTTGCCTTGGATGATAGCGATATTGCTGCTCTGTTAAGCCACCTGGAAAATTAACACCCGTATGATAACCTTGCGCACCAACAGCAATAGAACCTCGGGCATAATCAATACCTGCTTCCAATGATAAGTTATCATCTGTTTGCTGATTATGCCGCCGATAATGATCGGTACGACCTAATATACCAAACAATTTGACAAACACGCCATGTTCAAACTTATCACCTACCAGCAAGCGATAACCTTGCTGCAAATAACTACCCACATTAACAATCGCGCTAGCAAATAATTTTTTAGGATGCCGTGTTGTAATACTCACCACACCGCCAACCGCTTGATCACCCCATAAAACACTTTCGCTACCCTGCAAAATATCAATATGACCTACATCAGCTAACATGACTGAATTAATATTTGGTGCCAGTAAACTAGGATTAGTTAACGGGAAGCCATCTATTAGGATCAACGAATTGGCTGCAGCATTATCACCAAACCCACGTATGCTTAGTGCAGTTTGAGTAGGATCACCTGAGTTATTAGTCAACCTAACAATACTTTGTTCTTGGTGAAATAATTCGGTTAAATTACTAACGGGGCTATCAAGAATGTCTTTCTTAGAAAAATGACTTACCTGAAGGCGCCTATCCTCCGGTGTTGTACTCAACTTAGGTATAGCAGATAGAAGGTTGACCTCAGGAATAATAATGGCTTTTTCTTGAGCAAAAATAAGCGTAGCATATGCAAAGAGCAAGATGATGAGCGCTATTCTTATTATCATAACCACTACCCGTATTTTTAATGAACACACTTTAATTAATTCCCACTGGAATGTCAAAAGTGATCCTTATATAGTTAGCTTATGACGACTTTTAAACCTAAAAAAGCAAATGCCTTTCTCTCCAGAAACCGAGAGCTGCCACAGTTATTTGCCAAAATAAAACAGATTGATGAGCTAAATCAGTTAGTTAGTGAATACTTAGATGCTCGCTTACAAGCCTATTGCAAGGTAGCGCATTTAGCAGCGGGCCGCTTAACTTTAGTTGCTGCAAATGGCGCCGTTGCGACACAAGTGCGTTTTTTGACCAATCATCTACTAAAGCAATTTGCAACACATCCCACACTGAAATACATCAAAGAAATACACTGTAAAGTACACCCTAGCCTAGGGGAAACTCGGGTCCATAATACTATTAGCACGAAGATACCAAGACGCATGCCTTTGCTATCAGCAGATACCGCTGATATGGTGCAAAGTATCGCTGATTCACTGGAAGACCCTGAGCTACGAGCAGTGATGCAACGTATTGCTGAAAAGAAAAAACGCGTATGACTAGGCGAGGCACACACTAAATAGTGTGTCGCCCTCTCGCAGTGTGATGACTAATCCCTCTAAATCCGTTCTCCAACCAAGCATAGCGCTGCATTTCTTTCGCCAAAGCCAATGGTTCTTTTCTTAAAATGACTAATAAATCATGCAATGATGCATCATCGGCTATCTGCTCTTCTACAAATAGCATTTGAGTAATACTTCGAATTGTCTGCATGGTTTTTTCTCTAAGAAGGAGTGCAATGTCGTTTTACCTTTAGTTTTAAGTATAGTAATCTCTTCACAGACCCATATCGCCAACTGCCTAAGGTACTCTCGCCCGAGCTTTCTGCTGTCACTCTCATCCATCGTATTGTAGTAATTATAGATACGACCAGATTCTGCTCTCAACTGATTTGCTTGCGACTGACTTGCATGCTGACTAAAAAAAGAGGATTTGGGGTACAATTCGAGGTATTCAGCTGCTGCTGCTTTCACCCCATTAATAAGGGAATCTTTTAACCCTGTTACTGAAACAACAAAACTATTTCTATTAGCCGCCATGCTAGACACCTCCTATTGATTTCACTCATTCTGAGCATTCCATAGGAGTGTGTCAATTGAAGCAAATCAATTATTATTAATAAACCTCAACCAAGGCAGGACTAACATAGGAAATAGGGGCTGTTTTAGCATCATCAAAGGTAACGTATTCCCAGGCTTCTTTCTGCAACAATAGTTGACGTACTAATTTGTTATTTAGTGAATGCCCTGATTTATAACCACTGAATTCGCCAATTAAACTAGAGCCTAATAAATATAAATCACCAACTGCATCTAGGATTTTATGTCTGACAAATTCATTTTCATAACGTAAGCCGTCTTCATTTAACACACGGAAATCATCGATTGCAATTGCGTTATCTAGGCTAGCACCGCGCGCTAAATTCATCGCTTGTAATTTCTCAAAGTCAGCAACAAAACCAAAGGTACGTGCCCGACTCACCTCTTTTACATAGGAAAGACTAGAAAAATCCAAGGTAGTCGTTTTTTGATGGGCTTTATTAAATAGTGGGTGATCGTAATCCAAGGTAAACGTCATCTTAAAACCATCAAAGGGTTCAAAAGATGCCCACTTATCACCATCAGTGACTGTTACTTTACGTTTAATACGAATAAAGCGCTTAGCTGCGCTTTGCTCTTCAATACCAGCAGACTGAATTAAGAAAACAAATGGCCCAGCACTGCCGTCCATGATAGGAATTTCTGGTGCATTAATATCAACATAAGCATTATCAATTCCCAGACCTGCTAGTGCAGACATTAAGTGCTCAACAGTCGATACGCGCACATTATCTTTCATTAAGGTAGTCGAAAGAGTGGTATCACCGACACTTTCAGCATCACCCTTAATTTCAACCATAGGATCAAGATCTGTACGACGGAAAATAATCCCGGTATTAACCGGTGCAGGATACAAAACAATTTCGGCGCGCTCGCCACCATGTAAGGTGATGCCTGTCGCCTTAATGACATTTTTAAGCGTACGCTGTCTGATCATTTCACACTTCTGATTAATCATACTAACTTATCTTACCATGTTGATGTTTTTTTGGAAATAAAATAAACAATCGCTCTAAAAGCGATAAATGCGACTGCCTTTTTATCATTTTTGTAAGATAATAGCCACCATTATTCTACCCTAAAAATCAATAATCCTTTAAAATCAATAGGTTAAATCCGCGCTTGACTCCCTCACCAACTCACTTTAGGCTTTAGCTTAAATCATTAACTAAAGGATGAGTTAAAGCATGTGGGTGCGTGTATTTGTTGCATTAACAGTAATCATTGCTATCACAGTTGGAATACTGGTTTTAGCCCTCTCATCTAACCGCGAACAACTCGTCAAATTAATCGTATTTCGTGATTTTTTTGATGTCTCCCTACCAATCCTGGCGTTTGGCGCCTTGATTAAATACCTTTGCAAAGACTAAGCAATTGAAGAAGCAAAGCGTCATTGGGCTCTTGGGCCTGGCGATCATGATAGCCGTTTCCCCCCTATTCCTGGCGATGATCAGGAGTTTATTCCTTTACCAGATGACATTGATCAACCTAAAGGAACGATTATGTAAATTCCAACACGATTACCGTGTTACAGAAATAGCATTAAGACACA
>CAYZRM010000022.1:9964-27522 GCA_964480845.1 uncultured Coxiellaceae bacterium
CGATTATGTAAATTCCAACACGATTACCGTGTTACAGAAATAGCATTAAGACACATAATCAGCATGTATGGCGTACCCAACCACGGCAACTAACTCTTCCTGATAAAATAACAGCGGGACTCGTTCTCGTTGCCAAGGTGGAATCTGCCATTCTTGAAACAATTTCTTTAACGCATGAGTGCCTCGACCAGCCAGCTTAATGACTTCACCACCCCGCCTAAATTTGACTTGCACCTTATCAACAACAGCCGACAACCCATCCTGATGCGTTAATATTTGCCCGGACGGAAGTTGCAACTCCTGCTTAAAATCCCACTCAAAAACGGCTGAAACATCATGTGGCGGTATCGCTTTCATAACATATAAATCATTTTGATAACGTCTGACCTCTGTACCAGACCAACTTACCAAAGGAAATCGATCTGCTGCTGCCGTTAACACCTCGGCACAAATACGCTGCAATTTCTTTGCATCCGGCATTAAAAAATTATTTGCTGCAATCCATGATCTTAATACTAATCGCCTATGCTCCAAGCTTAAGCTTAATAAATAATCGACGCATAATGTATTAGGATGGCGCCCTTTAGCCTGCTCTAATAGCTGAAATCCATTGCTGTCTAACAATCTTTGCGCTTCAGAACAATGCTGAGCACTTCTAGCAATTGATTTAGCAGCCCCTACCCAATGCTGTTTTAACAAAGGCAGCACTTTATTTCTGATAAAGTTACGACTATAACGACTGTCTGCGTTGGATTCATCTTCAACCCAGGTAAGATTATTTTCGTCTGCAAACATCTCCAACTCCTCTCGTGAGAAAGGCAACAATGGACGGGCATGGTAACCCTTAGCAAACACTTTTAATGCGGGCATCGCTGATAAACCCTTGAGCCCCGCCCCACGACAAAGCTGCAACAGCACGGTTTCCGCCTGATCATCCTGGTGGTGAGCAGTCACCAACATGTCATCTGCGGACATTAAGTCAGAAAAAACGTGATAGCGGGCTTTTCGAGCAATCTCCTCTAAACTCCCATCCTCTTTATTCAGGCAAACAGCCACCGCCTGAAAATCAATTTGCAACTTGTTGCAAACTGCCTGGCAATGCGCAGCCCATGTTGCAGCATGCGGACTCAATCCATGATTGATATAGATAGCTCTTAATTTAATAGGGAAGATTGAACGCAAACGCGCACAAATTTCTAATAAAACACGAGAATCTAGGCCGCCACTATACCCCACCCAATATGTCCGTTTAAATCCATATTGGGTGAAAGCGTTAGAAACGGCTGTTATTAATTTACTCGTGCAATCCATAAGACATGATGCGCTGATAACGCTCTTCTAATAACTTAGGAAGTGGGTATGCTTGCAGATTTGCTAACTGCTTAATCAACTGCTGCTTAATACTATCAGCCATTTCATCATAATGACGATGTGCACCACCCAACGGCTCAGGAATAATAGTATCAATCAGACCCATCTTTAAAATTTTGTCAGCCGTTAGATTCATCGCTTCAGCTGCCGTTGGTGCATGCTCTGCACTCTTCCATAAAATAGAAGCACAGCCTTCGGGAGAGATAACTGAGTACACAGAATATTGAAGCATATTCACTCTATCACCCACACCGATTGCAAGCGCCCCACCTGAACCGCCCTCACCAATCACTGTACAAATAACAGGAGTTTTCAATTTAGACAACACGAATAAATTACGTGCAATCGCTTCACTTTGGTTGCGCTCTTCTGCACCAATACCAGGATAAGCACCTGGTGTATCAATGAAAGTTAAGATAGGTAGTTTAAATCGCTCAGCCATCTTCATCAATCTAAGCGCTTTACGATAATCCTCTGGATTAGGCATACCAAAGTTACGTGTTACCTTCTCACTTGTTTTACGACCCTTCTCATGACCAATCACCACAACAGGTTGGCCTTCTAGCCTTGCAACACCAGCAATAATAGAAGGGCCTGCAGATAAGGCTCTATCGCCATGTAATTCGTCAAATTCGGTAAAAATTCGAGATATATAATCAATGGTATGAGGACGCTGAGGATGACGCGCTAATTGCGTCACCTGCCAAGGTGTTAGCCTGCTAAATGTGTCTTTAATCAAGTGATTACACTTGCTTTCTAAGCGAGAAATCTCCTCGCTGAGATTAATATCTGCATCAGTACCTACCATACGCAATTCTTGGATTTTAGCTTCCAATTCGGCAATAGGTTGTTCAAAGTCAAGGAAATTGATATTCATAGCTAACCTGGGTCTAAAAATAATGACGGGTATTCTACCTAATATTATTCATCGTGACTAACCTAAAAAATCTGTTAATGTATTACATTGTGAAATTATCCGATCTGACTCCGTATAAAGGCTTGTTATGGAACCAAAATTTGTTCATTTGCGACTGCATACCGAATTCTCCCTCAGTGATGGATTATTGACCATTCCAGCACTCATGGAAAAAGCGGCAGCAGATAACATGGCTGCCATTGCCATTACAGACCTAGGCAATCTCTATGCAACTGTCAAATTTTACCAAGCAGCGCTCGCGGCAGGTATCAAGCCCATTATTGGCGCCGATCTACGCTTATTAAATGAAGCGACCAAAAAACCTGAACGTCTAACCTTGTTATGTATGAATAATCACGGCTATAAAAACCTTGTTAAATTGGTTTCCCGTAGCTTCCTAGAAGGACAACAAGATGGTGAACCTACCATCCAAAAAGACTGGCTTACCGGCTTAAATGAAGGCTTAATTGCCCTTACTGGTGCAGAAAGTGATGTAGGACTCGCCCTACTAAACCAAGACACTCGATTGGCAACTGAAAACCTAGAATTCTGGCAGGCACTGTTTCCAGATCGCTACTATTTAGAAATAAGCCGCCTTGGCAAACCACACTTACAAACCTATTTATCTCAAGTACTCCCCTTAGCAGAACAGCACCAGATTCCTGTTGTTGCAACAAATGATATCCGTTTTTTACAACAAGATGATTTTGAGGCGCATGAAGCAAGGGTGTGTATACAAGAAGGTGTTGTCTTAGATGACCCTAATCGCTCAAAAAACTATACTGATCAACAATACTTCCGCACCCAGGAAGAAATGGCAAAGTTATTTATTGATTTGCCGGAAGCATTAGCAAATACCGTTGAAATTGCTAAACGCTGCAATGTGACGTTCGTACTAGGTAAAAGCAGCCTGCCTCGCTTCCCTGTACCTGAAACACATACACCAGACAGCTATCTATATGAAATTGCACAAAAGGGGTTGGATGATCGTTTACGCACATTCATGGACTTCAATGCTGACAATTTTCTAGAACTACGCAAGCCCTATGATGAACGCCTTCAGCGTGAACTAGATGTCATTGTTAAAATGGGGTTTGGCGGCTATTTCTTAATTGTTGCTGACTTCACCCAGTGGTCAAAAGACAACGGCGTACCTGTTGGGCCCGGACGTGGTTCCGGCCCTGGATCCTTGGTTGCTTATGCCTTAAAAATTACAGACCTCGACCCACTAGCACTGGAACTATTATTTGAGCGCTTCTTAAACCCTGAACGTGTCTCCATGCCTGACTTTGATATTGACTTCTGCATGGACGGACGTGATCGCGTCATTGAATACGTGATGGAAAAACATGGCCATGACAGTGTTTCACAAATTATTACTTACGGTACCATGGCTGCAAAAGCGGTTGTGCGTGATGTAGGGCGCGTACTGGCTTTAAGTTATGGGTTTGTCGATAAAATTGCTAAATTAATTCCTTTTGAACTTGGCATTACACTGGAAAAAGCCATGGAGCAAGAACCGTTGCTCCGTGAACGCTACCATCAAGAGGAAGACGTAAAAACGCTAATTGATCTTGCGCTTAAGCTGGAAGGTTTGACCCGTAACGTGGGCAAACATGCTGGCGGTATTGTTATTGCACCTGGCAAACTAACTGACTTTGTACCTGTTTATTGCGAGCCTGGCGAATCAGCTCATCCTGTTACACAATTTGATAAAGATGACGTTGAGCTAGTAGGCTTAGTCAAATTTGACTTTCTTGGTTTAAAAACATTAACCATTATCGATAGAGCTCTCAAGGTTATTAACCAGACACGTGCAAACAATAATGAAGCGGCGATTGATATTAGTTTAATTCCCTTAGACGATATAGAAACATTCAAGCTATTAAAAGCATATAAGTCCACCGCTGTATTCCAGCTTGAATCTCATGGTATGCGAGACCTGATTAAACGCCTCCAACCAGACTGCTTTGAAGACTTAATTGCACTCGTTGCGCTATTTCGACCTGGCCCTTTACAATCAGGCATGGTGGATGACTTTATCAACCGTAAACACGGGCGTGCCAAGGTAATTTACCCTCACCCCGACCTAGAACCTATTTTACGCCCAACCTATGGAACCATTGTTTATCAAGAGCAGGTAATGCAGATTGCTCAGGTGCTAGCAAGTTACACACTGGGTGCTGCTGATATTTTACGTCGTGCTATGGGTAAGAAAAAGCCAGAAGAAATGGCGAAGCAACGACAAATTTTCTGTGACGGTGCTGTTGCTAGAGGTGTTGAAGCAGAAACAGCCACCTATATTTTCGATTTAATGGAAAAGTTTGCAGGTTATGGCTTCAATAAATCTCACTCAGCAGCTTATGCTCTCGTTGCCTACCAAACAGCTTGGCTAAAAACCCATTATCCGGCTGCTTTCATGTCTGCTGTTTTATCTTCTGATTTGGACAGAACCGATAAAGTCATTATCCTGTTAGAAGAGTGTCGCAGCATGCAACTAAATGTTGCGCCACCACACATCAATACTAGCGACTATTTTTTTAAGGTCATCGATGATCATCACTTAATGTATGGGTTAGGTGCAATTAAAGGTGTTGGTGAAGCAGCTATTGAAAACATTATCTCAGCGCGCAAAGAGAATGGCGATTTTAAAGATTTATTTGACTTTTGTGAGCGTGTTGACTTACGAAAAGTTAACCGTCGCGTATTAGAAGCACTAATAAAAGCAGGCTGCTTTGATTTCACCAAACAACACCGAGCTTCATTAATCGCCTCATTAAATAATGCCCTCTTACAAGCTGAACAAGCCTTACATAACCAAACCTACGGCCAACATGATCTTTTAAGCTTAATGGATGCCAGCACAGAAAAAACACCTGAGTATGTTGCCACCGATCCTTGGTCTGATCATATTCAATTACAAGGCGAAAAGGAAACCCTAGGATTTTATCTCACAGGACACCCTGTCAATCAATACGCAAATGAACTAGCTCACTTCACTACCTGTCGTATTGCTGAATTGCATCCTAGCGAACACTCAAATGCCCGTGTTGCTGGCATCATTACCAACCTAAGAACACGTCAAACTAAGCGTGGGGACAGAATAGCTATTTTTACCTTAGACGATGGTGGTGGCCAGGTTGAAGTTGTTTGCTTCTCAGAAGCTTATCAAACATTCAGACCTTTGCTAATAGAAGATCAATTAATTATCATTGAAGGCGAAGTCGGCATAGATGACTTCAGTAATGGTGTACGAATCCTAGCAAGAGAAATATCTACACTAGAACAAAATCGCACGCGCCTAGTTAAATATGTTCAAGTTAAATGGCCTAGCACACTCAAACTAGATCACCAACAACTAGGAAGCATCTTAAAACAACACTCAGGGACTTGCCCCGTCATGATTAGCTACCACGACGAAAATACTAACACCGATATTCGACTTGGAAAAGATTGGGCAATTAAGCCTTGCGATGAGCTACTTCAACAACTAAAAAGTCACTACCGTGATATTGAAGTAGCAATGATTTACTAAAACCTAAACCTAGTGATCTACTGTTAGAGATGACACTGGGTCAAGTCAGGACGAGTATCTACTGCGGTAGCGTGTAGAGGCACCTGCTTTTCATCATGATAAAATGTCACGCCCTGCCGATTAGCAGCCGCATAATACAGCACCAGATCTTCTTGGTCTCCTACTCGCTTTTTATTGACTAGCAACCGCTTAAGCCTAAGAAGCAAGGGATTATCTGATCGGATAGTAAGTGCACTTACACCATCTAATAATTTAGAAATACTATTTTTATCTTTATCAACCAGCCATTCAGTTAACGGGAAAAATATATTATGATGATTAATTGCGTCTGATTTAGCCAAATCGCAATATACTTGCAGTAAATAATCAACCGACAAACCTGATAAGAATTCCCAGAAGCATTTTGACTGCAGCAACAACTCGACCGGCTCCAACACATTAGAAATTAACAGATTGCAAAGACAGTCTATTTTGCTTTTATTACTAGAAGAAAGCACATAGCTAGCGAACTGATCAGCAGAAAAATGACTCACTTTGATAAATTCTTCCAATACATCCTGATCAACATCCAAAGATAGTAACGCCTCGAAAATTTGATATTTACGTTGGTCACTAAACTGCATCTCTCTAATATACTCAGGTATGAAATTTGGACAAGCATCTAAAATATTGACAACACAGTCTTCATCTAGCATATCAATGCCCATATTAAAGAGAGAAAAATAATGGCTTTTTTTGGGAATCCACATAAGATAAGCAACATGACTTAACATTTTATTCTCTTCCAAATCCAACCGTTTGTGCATCACTTCATATAAGGAAGATAAATAGCCAGATGGCCGATCTTGCAACCCTTGAGATATTAAATCAATAACCTCACTATCATTAGCCAAATTGCTTTTGGACAAATTCATTAGTAAATTTGCCATTTCATTAACAGAGAACTCTCTCCATAGTCCGCACTTTTCAAATAAAATCTTTGCCATAGTTGGCATCTTTAACATCAGCATATTGAAACAAGTACTAACGTTCTTTTTATTTATTATTTTTTGTAAATCAGTGAGAAAGCCAACTTCATCAAGTTCCAACTCAGAAGCAAAGTACTGAATATGTTGTGTAGAAAAATGTTTAGAAAATAATAAACGATGGAAGATAAGATTAACCTCTTTGCAACCTATTAGTCCGTGTCTTAAGCTGATAGAGAACAATTGAGGATAGGCAGTTAAAATGCCTTTCAACACTTTATTATCCGTTACCTTTAGATTATCCTGAGCTTTCCTATATTGATTCAAATAGGCATGACAAACAATAAAACTGAGACTCGTATTAGTTTCTTTTATCAATACTTGATTAATTTGATTATCTATCTC
Source organism: uncultured Coxiellaceae bacterium (assembly GCA_964480845.1). Lineage (GTDB taxonomy): Bacteria > Pseudomonadota > Gammaproteobacteria > DSM-16500 > DSM-16500 > Aquicella. Next base: position 17,157 of record CAYZRM010000022.1, read on the forward strand.
TTCATTTAATTGATTGCGTTGCTTAGCACCATAATTCCCACGCAATTCAGTATAAATATCAACCAACCCAGCCTTCAACAACAATACACACGTCTTTATTAGACTTTGCATATCTAAACGCTGCCAATTTGGCTGAGTGTCATTACCAAAATTAATATCGCCTCCTCTAAACCAAGCCCGTAGCATATGATTTTTTGTCCAAAACTGAAGGATAGGCTCTGGAATAGTCTGGTTTAAAAGATTATTAAATTCATTGAGAATTTCTGGGAAAGATTTTCTTTTTCCTACCGCGGGATTCATGCGACACCTATTCTTATTATTTTTATTTGCCAGCAGGCAATATGGTGCTCAATTTTACACCTAAAATACAAATATTAATACTTTCTTAATTTATTTTTTATAACTAATTGATTTTACATGGCGGTGGCACTTCAGTGATTCCCGCTAACTGTGTCCCGCGGCTTGTCCGCGGGATCCAGGCAGGCAATGCCAAGCTGGATCCCCCGCCTTCGCGGGGGACGACGAGGTTGGCGGGAATTCCTGGTGGCGCTTGATGCATCGCTTTAAGTTTCGGATGGCCCCCACCTACGCGTGAATGACAGTCTTTTTGATCAGATTTGCCGGACCTCTGTGCGCGAAGGTGGGGATGATAAAACTAGATTGAGTGATAGGGTTATTTTCTAATCATTTATAGTAATCTTAGCCGCCTTGATTTGGCTTTGTTTATATAATTCATACTCTAATAAACCCTGACTATTTTGCACTTGCTCTGCAAACACAGCGCTTTGCTTAGGATCCATACCACCTTCGCGAATCCCCCTCAAAGCAACAATTGCATAACCATTCGATAAACGAGTAATGCCGTACGAAACGCCATTAGCAACAGTCGCCGGGCTTGGTAAGCTAAATGCTTCATCCAGAATGGCCGTATCTACCTTCTTAGAGTAACGACCAGTATAACCTGCATTTGTCCAAACAAATTTTGTACCTGCCATCACCACATCAGGACTAGCACCTGCTTGCAGTTTAGTGAGTGCTACCTCTGCATATTTAGTTGCTTGCTGATCAGCTTCTTTAAATTTGAGTTTATCTTCAATACGTTTAGATACTGCAGGTAAAGGCATCAAAGCAGAGGGCACATGATTTTTTAAACGTACCACCACTAAAGTATCAGGTGTTACTTGCAATACATCACTATTATTTTGTAGCTCCAGCACATCATGACTAAATGCAGCTTCTCTCACCTTTTTATTTTGCGCGATATCACTGGTACTACCCACTTTCTCCTGGGTAAACATATCGGTCGTTTTAATGGGCGAATTGATTACCTTTGCAGCCATTGCTAAGGAGTCAGGATGCTCATACGCCGCATCAGCCAGCTGATCACGTAACATTGCCAATTTTTCTTCTGCATGTTGATGCACATACATTTCTTTTACTTTGTCTCTCACCACATCAAATGCTTGAATATGCGGCGCTTGCACTTCAATTGCTTTGATAATAATGAACGCATTATTTTGCTTGATCACATCCGTTAACTGGCCAGCTTTATCTAATGTAGCTACAGGCTTTTGCAAATCGGCAGGCAGTTTATCCAAGGTGACCAATCCTAGTTTACTCAGGGGATCACTATAAGGTTTAGCGACCACTGCAAAATCTGTTCCTTTTTTAAGTGCTGCTAATGCCACATTTGCCTTTTCCTCAGCTTGCTTAATATCAGCCGTAGTTGCAGGCATTTTTGCATCTGTCGTAAAAGGAATAGCGAGACTAACCAATTTCCATTGACCTGCTTGCGTGTAACTATTCACATTTTCTGCATAAAAGTTTTTAAGCATCGTATCAGTTGGATTAATTTTACTAGCCAGCTCTGGCAAAGAGAGCTCAACATATTCTAAGCTGACTTGCTCTGGCGTCATAAAATCATTTTGGTGCTCATCGTAATACGCCTGTATTTTCTCAGGAGCAATTGTCATTGGTTGAGTTAAGAAATAGGATAATGGAATTTGCACATAAGCAATATCACGCTCTTGATCAACCAACGCCATCGCATAATTTGTTTCATCGGGTAAAGAGAAAGAAGAAAAAATAATGCCTAGCTTAGGTTGGTCTATCAGCATACTAGTGCGCATCATTTCTAGGAACTCACCCACACTAATAGTTGTTGCTGACAAGGCTTCTTGAAAACGGTCCAAGGAAAAATGACCATCTACCTGAAATTCTGGCATGCTTTGTAAATAGCGGTCTAGCTGAAGATTGGAAATCTGAAAACCTTCATCAATGGATGCGTGCTTTAATACTTCTACATCAATTAACATTTGTAATGCGTGCTTTTTCATGGCTGCTTCATTACCCATAGCGGATAAATCAACCCCATTTTGTGCCCGCATTTGGCGACGCATGCGCTCGTAAGCAATTGTTATTTGCTCTCTGGTGATATCTACACCATTGACTTCAGCCACAATACCATTGCTTCCACCACCGGTGAAATAGCTGTGTATGCCCCAAAGTGCGAATGTTAAAATGATAATGGAAATGATAGTACCTGCTATCCAACCTTGTGTATGCTCACGTATGGTTTGCAGCATTTTGCGCTCTCTTAATGTGAAAAAGTGTATCTCTGTCACCGAGATACACTTGAGGGATGTTTTTAAATCGGAGTGGACGGGACTCGAACCCGCGACCCCCGGCGTGACAGGCCGGTATTCTAACCAACTGAACTACCACTCCTTGTACTCTTTCAACTCACTAGTTCTGGAAACTAGCTTAACACTTTAAATCTTGGGTGCTGAGGGGATCGAACCCCCGACCTACGCCTTGTAAGGGCGCCGCTCTACCAGCTGAGCTAAGCACCCAGCAACCTAATGAGGAAGCTGGACTATACCGCTTCTTCAGCAGTTTCTTTCACTGCTTCTTTCAATGCCTTACCAGCCTTGAAACCCACTACATTTGCTGCATTAATACTGATTTTCTCACCAGTAGAAGGATTGCGCCCTTCTCTAGCTGCACGCTTCTTTACTAACCACGTGCCAAAATTCACTAATACAACTGGGTTACCTTCTTTTAGAGAATCAGTAACACCTTCTAGCATTGCATCTAACGCACGTGTTGCAGCTGCTTTCGTCAACTCTGCTTTCTCAGCAATTAAATCGATCAGCTCTGTTCTATTCATACGTTCGTCTCTCTTCCTTGGTTATAAAACTCACCAGATACAATCACCTAACAACGCGTTTTTACTAGACTTTTTAACACTTTGTTTGTCGCCGCGTTGTGAGAGTGATTTATACTGGACCCACCACATTAAGTCAACACTTTAATGCGCTCTAACACTACTTTTTTTACTTTTTTCTTTTTTGCTCATAGAAGAAGCTAAAGTTGCTTTAATTTTCTTCGTTTTCGCCTTAGATTTGGTTGATAAACGCGCACGAAAATTTTTCAACGCGGATGACAATACTTCATCTATCCAACGCACTGGTTGAATATTAAGCTCACTTTTAATGTTATCAGGAATATCTTTCAAATCTTTTACGTTCTCAATCGGAATAATGACATTTTTTATTCCACTACGATGTGCTGCTAACAACTTCTCTTTTAATCCACCAATCGGCAGCACCTCACCGCGCAAAGTAATTTCACCTGTCATCGCATAATCTGCCCTAACAGGATGATTAGTCAGTACTGATACTAATGCAGTACACATACCAATACCCGCACTAGGTCCATCTTTTGGTGTTGCACCCTCAGGCACATGAATATGAATATCATGCTTTTCAAAAAAGCTCTTAGCAATACCCAACATGCTCGCTCTTGATCTCACAACAGATAATGCTGCCTGTATGGACTCTTGCATAACTGAACCTAACTGGCCGGTATAAATTGTTTTACCCTTACCAGGCACGGCAATCGCTTCAATAGTAAGCAGCTCACCACCCACTTCTGTCCACGCTAAACCACGTACTTGACCAATTTGATCCTGCTCTTCTGCAATATCATAGCGATAGCGTCTAACACCTAAATAATGCTCTAAATCTTCTGACTCGACTTTTTTCTTTTTAGATTTCACTTTAAGCAAGACTTCTTTTACCACCTTACGGCAGATTTTAGAAATCTCTCTCTCAAGATTGCGTACACCCGCCTCGCGCGTGTAGTAACGCACCATGCTTTGCACTGTCTCAGCAGGAATTTCGATTTCTTTAGATAACAAACCAGCCGCTTCCACTTGCTTAGGGATCAAGTGTCTCGTGGCAATATTCACTTTCTCATCTTCGGTATAACCAGGAATACGTATGATTTCCATACGATCGCGTAAAGCAGGTGGAATATCTAACGTATTTGCTGTCGCCATAAACATTACATTAGAAAGGTCATAATCCACTTCCAAATAGTGGTCATTAAAAGCATGGTTTTGCTCAGGATCTAATACTTCCAATAATGCAGAAGCTGGATCGCCACGAAAATCCATTGCCATCTTATCAATCTCATCTAATAAGAATAGCGGATTATTCACACCAGACTTCGCCAATTTCTGCAAAATCTTACCTGGCATCGCGCCAATATAAGTACGTCTGTGGCCACGAATTTCTGCCTCATCTCGCACACCGCCAAGAGACATACGCACAAAGGTTCTACCCGTTGCATTAGCAATGGACTGGCCTAGCGATGTTTTACCCACCCCTGGTGGACCCACTAAACATAAAATAGGGCCTTTAGGTGTTTTCACACGATTCTGTACCGCCAAATATTCTGTGATGCGCTCTTTTACTTCCCGCAGACCATAATGCTCTTCATCAAGCACCTTTTCAGCCTTTGCTAAATTCTTTTCAATCTTGGCATTTTTATTCCAAGGTAAAGACAACATCACATCAAGGTAATTACGTGACACAGTTGCCTCAGCCGATTGCATAGGCATGACTTTCAACTTGCTGAGCTCTGCTTCACAACGCTCACGCGCTTCTTTAGGCAGATCAGTCTCTGCTATCTTCTTAGCAAGCGCTTCAAATTCATTAGGCACTTCTTCAATTTCGTTTAGCTCTTTTTGAATCGCTTTAATTTGCTCATTCAAATAGTATTCACGCTGAGTTTTTTCCATCTGACGCTTTACACGCCCACGAATTTTTTTCTCTACTTGTAATAAATCAATTTCACCCTCAAGAATACCCATTAATTTTTCTAGGCGTTTCTTTAGGCTATCTAATTCCAATAACGCCTGCTTGTCTTCCTGCTTTAGGCTGAGATGAGCCGCAATGGTATCACCCAAACGTGCGCCATCTTCAATAGCTAAGATAGAAGCCATAATTTCAGCAGGAATTTTGCGATTTAATTTTACATACTGCTCAAACTGAGATTTCAATGAACGTGTAAAAATCTCAACTTCTTTATGCTCAGCATCTTTATCTTCAATTAATTTTACGTTTGCTAAAAAATAATCTTCGTTACTGATAAATTTGGTAATAGAAGCCCGCTTTACACCCTCTACCAACACTTTGACAGTACCATCAGGTAGTTTTAATAATTGCAAAACGGTTGCCAAGGTACCAATACGATGTATAGCTTTTTCAGTTGGCTGGTCATCTGTTGGATCTTTTTGGGTAGCTAATAAAATTTGCTTATCAGCTGTCATCGCCACTTCTAACGCTTTAATGGAACGATCACGCCCAACAAATAATGGAACAACCATATAAGGATAAACAACGACATCGCGTAATGGTAAGACAGGAATACTTAAAGTACTTGTATCAGATGAAACGGTAGCCATATAGCCCCCCGGATATAAAGAGAGAGTTGCACAACAGCAGCTGAGTTACTCAGCTGCCCTTTGCTGTTCGTGATTTTCATAAATGATAATAGGCTTGGTTTCACCATGAATAGCCGATTCATCAATAATCACTTTAGAAACATGACTCAAAGAAGGGAGTTCATACATAATATCTAGTAAGGTTTTTTCTAAAATAGAGCGTAGACCACGAGCACCGGTTTTCTTTTCAACACAGCTTTCTGCAATAGTTTGCAATGCAGCATCGCGGAACTCTAACGTCACACCTTCCATTTCAAATAAACGACGATATTGTTTAATTAATGCATTTTTAGGTTCTGTTAAGATACTAACCAATGCATCTTTATCCAATTCTTCTAAAGTAGCAGTCACAGGTAAACGGCCAATCAATTCAGGGATCAGGCCATATCTTACCAAATCAGAAGGCTCCACCTGCTTTAACACATCACCTACTGTTTTTGCATCTTCCTTACCATGGATCTCAGCAGAGAAACCAATGCCTGATTTTTCTGATCGCTCACGGATAATCTTCTCAAGCCCAGCAAATGCCCCGCCACAAACAAATAAAATATTGCGTGTATCGACTTGGATAAATTCTTGCTGAGGATGCTTTCTACCACCCTGAGGCGGAACAGATGCAATGGTACCTTCGATCAATTTCAGCAATGCCTGTTGCACACCTTCACCGGAGACATCACGCGTAATAGATGGGTTTTCAGATTTGCGAGAAATTTTATCAATTTCATCAATATAGACGATACCCATTTGCGCTTTTGTTACATCGTATTCACAACGTTGCAGCAATTTCTGAATAATGCTCTCAACGTCTTCACCTACATAACCAGCTTCGGTTAAAGTAGTTGCATCCGCAATAACAAAAGGGACATTAAGCAGGCGTGCCAATGTTTCAGCCAATAGGGTTTTACCACTACCGGTCGGTCCAATTAACAAAATATTACTCTTGCTTAACTCAACATCATCTTGATGCGTGTGAGCACGTAAGCGCTTGTAGTGATTGTAAACCGCAACTGCCAATGTTTTTTTAGCTTGGGTTTGTCCAACCACGTATTCATCTAATGTTTTGCAAATTTCGACTGGCGCAGGTAGGCGTGGCAATACAGCCTCAGTACTCGCTGTACCAGCTGTTTTATTGTCTTCACGAACTTCTTCATTAATGATGTCATTACATAAAGCAACGCATTCGTCACAAACATAGACGGATGGACCTGCAATAAGTTTGCGCACTTCGTGCTGGCTCTTACCGCAAAAAGAGCAATGAAAAATCTTATCTTTTCCATTGTTGCCGTGTTGGTCATTACTCATAGGTAAAGCCTCTTCAGTTATATATCTATATATATACCCAAAATAGGGACGATTGCCAAAAAATCAATGCCTGAACTTCATTTTTTTAATGAATTCAGGCAGGTCTGGCGGCAGTGAGGCCGCCAATTTCGCTGGAGGGACTATTTTTGAATCGTTAGTCCACCGCGTTGATCAAGTATTTTATCGACTAAACCGTATTGAAGAGCACGTTCAGCACTCATGAAATTGTCTCTATCTGTATCTTTTGCAATCGCATCTTCAGGTTGACCGGTGTGTTTTGCTAAAATCTGATTCAGACGCGCTCTAATTTTGAGGGTTTCTTCAGCATGAATAGCAATATCTGACGCCTGGCCTTGGACACCGCCCAAAGGCTGGTGGATCATCACCCTAGCATTTGGTAAGCAATAGCGTTTACCTGCCGCACCAGCAGCTAATAACAATGCGCCCATACTAGCCGCTTGCCCCATACACATCGTGCTAACATCTGGCTTAATGAATTGCATGGTATCGTAGATAGCTAAACCAGCTGTTACTACACCACCAGGAGAATTAATATAGATAGAAATATCTTTATCTGGATTTTCTGACTCTAAGAATAATAGTTGCGCAACAACTAAGTTAGCAACATGATCATCAATAGGGCCACCTAGAAAAATAACGCGATCTCTTAACAATCTTGAGTAAATATCAAATGCACGTTCACCACGAGCACTTTGCTCTACAACCATGGGCACGAGATTATTAACGAGGGGTGTGTTAAGAGACATATGATTTCCTTTCGTCCAACCTAAAGTGTTCATTATACCGCCATTCCCGCCGAATAACAGCGGGAATCACGCTGTTTATTTAGTTATTTGCGCCTTTTAATTCAGCATAGCTCATAGGTTTATCAATTACCTTGATACCTTCCATTAATTTCTCTATGACCTGATCTTCCATCACCTGCGCTTCTATACCGCTGCGTCGCTCGCCTTCTGATAGCCACTGAATCACTTCTTGCGGTTGCTCGTAAGCACCAGCGATTTCCTGGATGCGCTCTTTGACCTTATCTTGATCAACTTTCAATTGCGCCTGCTTAGCAAACTCACTAATAACCAATCCAAGGGATACTCTTTTCTTAGCAACATCTTTAAAGCCGCTCAATTCTTCTTCAGAATGGCTGTGATGGTCATGGTGCTGATGCTGAGCATAAACTTCATCGTGAATATTTTTAGCTTCACGTTCAACTAATGCTGCTGGAACATCAATTGGATTTTGCTCAATCAGCTGGCCAAACACCTGCTCTTTTACTTTCTCTTTCACTAAACGATTGCGCTCTTGCTCTAAAGATTTTCTAATCTGGTCTTTTAGCTCAGTTTCTTTACCGCTTTTCACGCCTAAACGTTGAATAAATTCTTCCGTAATAGCTGGCGTATTTGCTTCAAATACTTGTTTCACATTCACTACGAAATCAATTGGCTTACCTGCTTTATCTGCCACGCCATAGTCTGCTGGGAAATGCAAGTTAAGTGTTTTTTCATCACCTGCTTTTGCACCAACTAGCGCTGACTCAAAACCAGCCAACATAACCTTGCTGCCTAATTCTAATGGGAAATTAGTGATCTTATTCTCAGCATCAGAGTTACCTTCAAAAATAGCGTAGTAATCGATAACAACACGATCTTTCTCTCTTGCTACACGATCAACTTCTTTCCATTGCGTAAATTGTCTCAATAATTGATCAATCACCAAGCTAACATCTTCGTCTTTCACATCAACAACTGGTCTTTCAATACTAGCCATTGCTAGCTTAACCTCGCCAACTTCTGGCAATACTTCAAATGATGCGGTGAACTCTAAAGGCTGATCTGGTGTCATTACTTTTGGTTCTACCTGGGGCATGCTCACTGGCTGCAATTTTTCACTAATTAAAGCTTGCTGTAATGCCGACTGGATCACTTCGCTATAAGCTTCTTGGCGCGCATCGCCACCAAAACGCTGTTGAATAAAAGATTTAGGCGCCTTACCTGGACGAAAGCCCTTAATATTTGCTTTCTTAGCTAACATATCCATCTGTTTGGTATATGCAGCTTCAATTTGGCTAACAGGAACAGTAATAGTAAGACGGCGCTCAATATTGCTAATTTTTTCAACTGATACTTGCATGACGACCCCAATGGATTTTTTTAAATAAGTTAAAGTGACTCTTACGAGAAAGGGTTAACTACCCAGAATGTTAATACGATTTTAATACGAACGGAGAGACTCGAACTCTCACGGGTTACCCCACTGGAACCTAAATCCAGCGCGTCTACCAGTTCCGCCACGTTCGCATTATCGATACGAGAGCCGACATTTTTACTGTAGTTTTCGTTTATTATCAAGTGGATTATGCAGTTATCTCAATATTTTTTTCATTTCCACCCATAACTGGTTAAATAACCATCAAACATCCACCCTTAAGACCTTTAAGATATTAACATTTAACACTCAATGCATCCATTTATATCAAATTGGCAGCATTACTAAATCCTACGCAGTCGCTAACACCTATGGATTTCAACTGGGTGTTATTAAAGTCCACCACCCCAAATACGGTGACTTTTGGTATTACGAAGGTGAAACTTTAAGTTTTCGCTCACTATATATGTACAAAAAATGCAATCAGATTGTCATTTCTGTCAACCTAAACACAGCTATAAACCCCTATTCTGGACAAGACCATATTACTGAGCTATTTAATGATGCATATGCTCATATTTTGGAAATACATCCAGAATATAAATGTGAGTAATACTGTTTCAAAATAATATGTTATAAATAAAGAGTCCCCACTTAATAGGGACTCTTTACCAAAGAAACACTTAACACAAGGATGATGTTAATGAAATACCGATTGGCAAGCTGCGTGCTACCTTTAACGCTACTGCTCAGCAGTTGCATGATTACGCCCTACGGCCCTTATGATACAGCACTAGGCGGCTACACCAATAGATTGATTAACCAAAACACCGCTATTGTTAACATCAGCAGCACGCGCATTACACATCGTTACACGACACAAGCTTATGCCCTTTATCGTGCGGCTGAAGTGACCATTGATAATGGTTTTGATTACTTTATTGTGGTGTCATCATCATACATTAACAAGAACGTGCGAGTCTTAGAGAAAGAAGACTACCATGGGTATAATACAGAACCACCTAGATCTTATAACGCTTTCCCACGCAGCCTATCTTACGCTGGCTACCGTATAGAGGGATCACGCTCACCACAATACACTAGCCGCTATGG
>CAYZRM010000023.1:0-26482 GCA_964480845.1 uncultured Coxiellaceae bacterium
ATTACAATATTACCCACAAATTGGGGTTTAATTTCGCGACACCTTCAAGTTATCCCCAGAAAAAGTGGATAACTTTTTGTCTAATCCTTTGTTTAAATTTATATTACCTCCAAAAAAACATACCTTAAGGAAATATTATTTACAGTTGCCGTGTGTCAGTGTAATATTTAAGCCACATCAAGCAATATACCCATATAACAAACAATCCTAAAGCCCGTTGCGCGTATGACTAAATTAAACGCTTCAGACTAATTAGTACAAAAATTAGAGGAGTAATTATGCTTATAATCGAAATATCACCAGCAGATAAAACATATCCTATGTCTTCAGATATGATGGTAACCATGTCAGAGACCTTATTCGCCGCATTCCAGAAATATAAATTCCTATTTGGCATTCAGGAAGGCTCTAGTACAACAGTATCTGCCGACAAGATAACTATTGAATACCCAGGTATTACACCTGACAGTAATGAAGCATTGAATTTCGTGTCAAGAGATCTGAGTTGGATCATTAAATCTTGCGGATTAGGAGAATATTTATTTGTATCAGGCGCTGGTAAACGACCAGAAGCAGGCGATAAAGTTTTCTCGACTATTTACCTGAAACCAACTTCTACTATTCATTCAGCCATGCTTAAAGATTATAAAGGTGAGCTTCCTGTCAATCATACCTGCTCTTTAACAAACGAAATTATTGATGAGCCTGTATACTTGCGTACAAGACCAGATATAAAGTATGAGCTTTTACAGCTACGCTACTGGCTATTTACACAAAATCACTTCCAAGACCCTTTCACAAGGTTACCTATTAACCCTTATGAAGATATCATCGAAGATTCAGAGCTTAAACTACAAATTCAAGCAACTGTAAAACAAAAATTTAAAGAACTCATGCAAGCTGAAAAGCAGGCACTCCTTGATATGCTGGCAAGCTACAATCTCACCACATCTATTGATGACATGCAAAAAGCTTTGCGGATAGCTGCGTCGAAAGACAATGTTGATGCATTAAAAATGTTACTCAGCAGAGTAAAAGTTAATGCTCAAGATACCAATCCCCAAAATTTAAAAACGGCGCTACACTGGGCGGTTATCAAACAATCTACTGCCTCTATAAAGTTAATATTAAAATATGGTGGTCGCTTTGACATTAAAGATGCAAAAGGTAAAACAGCTTTAGACTATGCAAAAGAATCTGATTGCCGTGACGTGCTTGATTTATTCATCGACAATCTGAGTAGCAAAGCTCAAGCTGCTCCCTCAATGAGTAGACGATAACCTTATAATGGTAGCGGCCTTTTAAAAGGCCGCTAGTCAATTTTAGCGCTCATTATTCATCTTTTTTGTGGTCAAATATCATGCGCTTTACAAAACACACTGATGACTGTATTACTCGCAATCATTCGGAAATACTCAGATATTTATTAAGAAAAATGAAGACCTATAACAGAGCACCGCATCAAGTAACAGCTAGGAAAGAATTTGATGCTATTTATCTAGCTCCCGCTGAACAAGAAAAATTTAGGTTATTGTCTAACTGGATTTATAAATATCTAACCAAAGAAGATTGGGCCTGCTGCCTTTCATCCGTTCGATCTCAAACTCGAAGAACGAACAAAGTGCGAAATTTCCTATTAAATTATAAGGGAGCTTAGAACCGATAAGCACGATTATCAGTACTACTGATCTGATTTATCCCATAAACGTACACTCTAACGTCAAACACATCCAATATTTTCGATTAGCCAATCAATATCCTCTGGTGATTGAACTGAAATAATAACTTTGCCTTTACCTCTTTCATTCAGTTTCACAGTCACAGAAGACGATAATTTTTTGGCAAGAACTTCTTCCCATTTGGCTATTTCATTTTTATATGTATTTTTAGCATCTTTATAATCGACTACATGAGTCCGAGATTTCTGTACTAGTTTCTCTATTTCACGCACAGATAGACCTTCAATAATAATCTTATTAGCTAATTCTATTTGTTTCTCTGCGGTCAAAGGTAATAAAGCCCGCCCATGTCCCATTTCAATTTTTCTTGATCGCAATAATTCTTTTACCTGCTCATCCAATCCAAGCAATCTAACTAAATTTGTTACAGATGAACGTGATCGTCCTGTTTTGTCTGCAATTTCCTCATGGGTTAAATAGAATTCAGTCATGAGTCTCTCGAATGCTGTCGCTTCATCAATTGCGTTGAGAGATTCCCGTTGAATATTTTCAATTAATGCAAAAGCACATGCTGTTTGATCTGATATATCCTTGATAATCACGGGAACCGTTTCAATTTCTGCCAATATAGCTGCTCTCCAGCGACGCTCTCCTGCTATAATTTCAAATTGTTCGCCAACTAAACGACGAACAATTAATGGTAGAAGTATCCCCTGAGACTTAATTGAAGCTGCTAAATCGTGAAGAGCTTTATCATCCATTATTAATCTTGGCTGATATTTTCCAGGAGATAACAGTCTGGTAGGTAGATAAAATATATTTTCCTTTAAAAAATCTTCTGTTTTTGATTCTGTTAAAAGATCATCCAACCCATGTAGATTGCGCAAACCTCTCAATTCCAAATTTGGCATGTTAACTCCATTTTGCTAACCCAATCAGCACGCAAACGTCTTAATTATTCACGCAAACGTCCGTAATTTAATGAATATACAGCACGCAAATGTCTTATAAACTCCTGTAAACGTCCTAGATTATCACGTAAACGTCTTAATTATTCACGCAAACGTCTGAGATAGCCAGTTTATCTACATGATTTTAATGTAAATTCAACTCTATAAACATATTAAACTAATTAAACATAAAAAACACGTTGTGTTTATTATTTTAATAAAATCAGTTAATTAATTGCATTTTCATAAAAATACGTATAAATTCTATAAATAATGAAAATTCATAAATTCAATAGAAGGGATGCTAATGTTGGACCATACAATTGCACCATATGGAAGTGATGAACCAGAAAAGTTAATGGAGCGCTTCTACAATGCAGGGAATGAAATGCTTCTCACTCTTCGAAATTTTATCACAAATCCAGACAATCGAAAAAAACCGAGGACCTGGGGTGCAATTGAAGCTGCACACATGATAGGTATCTCAGACCCAACATTTAGAAAGCTTTTGGAGAAACACCCAAATTTACAAGGTATCGTAACAGAAACTACGCATGGCACTAGATCAGTAAATAAATACACATTACAAGCAATCAATCAGCTTCGCATGCTGGCTAATACAAGATATAGCCGACCAAAAGGATCAAAACCATTAGTTATTGCTGTTTCTAATTTAAAGGGTGGTGTTGGTAAAACTCAAACAGCTGTTGATCTTGGGAAAAAAATTGCAATAGAAGGTCTTCGAGCATTATTGCTAGATTTTGATGCACAAGGTACTGCTACCCTAATTAGCTCAGGTTTAATTCCCGATTTAGAATTAAAATATGAAGATACAATAACAAATGTCTTAGTATCTAATCCTGAAAATATTGAGGATGTTATTATTAAAACCCACTTTGATGGGTTTGATATTATTCCAGCTAATTTAGCAATACAAGATTGTGATCTACTATTGCCTAACCCAAGTGATAACAATGAAGAAAAAAACGGAAGTCCTTACTTTCGTCTCACAAAAGCACTAAATCAAATTAAACATAACTATGACGTTATCTTAATAGATTGTGGGCCTAATTTAGGTATGTTAACGCTGAATGCTATTATTGCATGTGATGGCATGATTATTCCTATCCCGCCTAGTATGAATGATTATTCAAGTTTTATCATGTACACAGCAACTCTTAGAAATCTATTTAAAAATCTAAGTAGTAAAAAATTAGAATATCTGCGGATTGTTATTTCTAAACATAGTGGCAGCAATGAATCCATGCAAATGGAAACAATGATGAGAGAACAATTCGGCCGATATATTTTATCTAATCATATGTGCGAAACAGTTGAAGTTTCAAAGGCTGCAAATGAAATCGGAACTATTTACGATGTTTCCAAGCCACGCGGCAGTCGTGATGCATATCGACGAGCTATTCAACATCTTGATGACGTTAATTTAGAAATTATTAATCACTTTAAAGAAATCTGGTTACGCCAATCTCAAAAAGCCAATCAATTTAGTTTAGAGGAAACTGTAAATGGATAACAGTAAAAGAAATGTGCATACCTCAGGCCCATTAGGAATGTTAGTAAAATCAGGCCAAATAAAAAAAGTGGATTTATCTGACGAACCAACCTCAGGCAATTTACAACATGTTGGACTTGATGGGCTAAAAGCAGCTGGCTCTTATTTTAAAACTCAATCAGGCATACAATTTAATGAAAATGAGTTAGTTTATATTGATCCAAAAGAATGTGAGCCTTGGGAATATGCCAATCGCTCTGAAGATGAAATGGGTAACATGGATGATCTGATCAAATCTATCCAAGAAAATACACAACTTCAGCCAGCTCTTATTCGTACTCACCCAACACCACATAATGGAATAAAGTACCAAATTATTTTTGGTCGGCGTAGACATGCTGCATGCCTTTCACTAGGCATTAAACTTCTGGTCATAAAAAAAGATGGATTATCTTTGCAAGAAGCTATTTTATGCCAAGATGCAGAAAATAAATTCCGAAAAGATGTCAGTAACTATTCAAATGTTCTACTCTACAAAAAATTATTATTAACAAAAGCTTTTAAAACAGAAAAGGAATTGGCAGAAAAATTAGGTATATCCCCACCCTCTTTTAATGAGTTAATGAGTTATTCTAAGATTCCTAAAGAGATTATTGCAAATATATCAGATATTCATGCATTGCCTGTCTATATGGCTGTCAAAATAAACAGAATTATTTCTGAAGATCCGTCATTACTACAAAAAATGATTGAGATTTCTCCAGAAATTGGTAGATCTATCAATACCCCAGCAAAATTAGAAGCATCCTTAAAACAGATGGTTGGTTTAAAAGACACTGTTTCACGTAGAACAACCGTTATTCATGCAAAAGATAACACAAAGCTATTCACATTTAAGGTTGATCATAAGGGTGTTCCGTCTTTCGTCTTTCAAAAAGAGCTACTTGATGTTTTAGATTTTGACTATTTATGTGAACAGTTAAAAATTAAAATCGATGAAATTAAATTCGGACGTCCGAATTTAATTGAAAAAAAGGAAATAGCTGAATAATTCGGACGTCCGAATTATTCATTCTATGCAGACAAGGAGTCTGTTATGACTTTGTTAGAAAAGAAAGAGAGCCACTCAATTTTAAAGAAGCATGTAAATACAATACATTGCTCTAATAATTTGACTCTTGTTCAGAGAAAGCTATTTAATGCTTTGTTATTTAATGCGTATCACGAGATTCCTGAGAGGTCTCAGTATGAAATACCTGTCAAGAATCTTTGTGGCTTAATTGGCTATGATAGTAGAGACTATAAGAAATTAAGAAAGTCAATTTTAGATTTGGTGACCACAGCGATTGAATGGAATGTTATTGAGAATGATAAAGGAGAACAAAAAGAAAGATGGCGTGCTAGTTCCATTGTTTCCTCAGCTGAAATAGAAAATGGTCTTTGTAAATATGAATTTAGCTCAGTTATGCGTGAATTACTATACAAGCCAGAAATCTATGGAAAAATTGATATTAAACTGATGACCCAGTTTAAATCTAGTTATGGATTGGCGCTCTATGAGAATTGCATTCGATTCCAATCTGTTTCTAGTACACCTTTATTACCAATCAGCACATTTAGAAAATTAATGGGTATTGAGGATGGAAGATATCAAAATTTTTGTGATTTAAAAAAAAGAGTGTTAGATATAGCAGTCAAAGAAGTAAATTTGTACTCACCTCTTACAGTTATACCTGAAATTAAACGGGTTAATAAATCTGTTACTGGAATAAAATTTAAGTTTGTTGAGAAACAAGAATTAATGCCAGTTAAATCCAGGTTGGAAGAATATAATGATGATTTATTTAATATAATGAAACGAGATTTTGCTTTATCAGAAAAAATGATTTTCGAAGTGTTGGATCGATACAACTCGGAGTTTATACAGGAAAAAATCAATATCATAAAATCATCAGCAAGTTTTAAAGTAGGAAAAATTAGGGAACTGGCTGCATATTTTATGGATGCGCTTAAGCGTGATTATAAACCAAATAAATCAAGTAAAGCCCTAGCTAGCGAAGTTCGTTATCAAGAAGAAATGAAAACTAAAGCTGAAAAAAAGAAGCAAGAGCAAGATTATAAGTTAGATAGAGACCGGAAATTATCAAGAATAACTGAATACTTGGACAATTTATCTGAAAAAGAAAGAGAAAATACTTACCAAGTGTTTGAACAGATGATTTTGAATTCTGGTGACCCATTCATGATAAAAAAATATCATAAATACGGGTTAAAAGATATATCTGTAGTGGGAATGTTTAATTCATATATACTTGATAAGATTAATAAAAAATATAAAGAGGGGTTTATCTAAGACGTTTGCGTGCAAACAAGGCGGTCATACCCAGACGTTTGCGTGCTAATTAGGTTTTTCTATAGTTAATTATTTCAGGATTGATTACAGGATCATGTTATCTACTATTTTTAAAAAAAATGCTCTTTCAAAAAGAGTAGGTCAAGTTACAACAGTATTTTTTCTTGAGGCAAGCTCAGCAATTGCGTTCTCTATTTTTTATGCAGGACTATCAATTTATTTAACAAATCATGCCCTCTTAACGCAAAAGACTGCTATAGCAATTACAGGGATGTTTTTAGCACTGAATTACTTTTTACCCCTAATTGGTGGTGTACTAGTAAGTAAAATTATTACTTATAAAAGATTATACTTGATAGGAATCATTCTTAGTTTCATGGGGTGTTTAATTTTAGCTAGCGGAAAGTTTATATACTTTGGCCTAAGTTTATTTTTAATAAATAGTTTGTCTTCAAAAGTTTGCGTAAGAATGTTTGTTACCAATTTGTTTGATAAAGATCATGTTAGTGAAAGAAGAATAGCTTTCTTATGGTCATATATAGGGATGAATACAGGATTTTTAATAGGATTCTTTTTGACAGGTTTCTTTACTAACCTTAATAACTATACATTGCTTTTTAGCACTATGAGTATTTTTTTAGCTGCTTCGGCATTCTTATGTAGCGTATTTATTAAACCGTCACATCAAGAATTAAAATATCAAGTAAAGCCTATTGCGCAAATTATTTTAGTGCCAACGTTTCTTGTTTGTATAGCACTTATCACTATGCTGTTTTTGAAGCAGGCCGAGATTGTTAGTAGTTATGCTCTGATATTTTTGGTAGTGACATTTTTTAGTGTGCTAGCATATGCTATAAAAAATACAGATAATAGACAAACCTCATCGTATGTGAAATTTATTATCTATTGGAGCATGGCACTAGTATTTTGGACAGCTTATATGCTGACACCTACTGCAATTATGCAGATCATACAAAACAACGTAGATAATGTTGTTATGGGTGTAAGAATTGCCCCAGCTTGGTTTGTGAATATTGATTCTATTGTGATTTTGATTTTAGCTTCACAGCTTGCGATTAGAATGAATAAGAAAAAAGATGAATCAAAAAAATCTATTTTGTCTTATTTCTCCCTGGGATTTGTTTTAACAGCTATAGCTTTTTCTATTTTATATTGCGGCGTACTTTATTCATCAGGAAAAATCCCAGCATTTACTATACTAGCGTATCTTGTATTTATAAGTGCGGCAGAGGTCTTCATTGGTCCTATAAGCGATTCAATAATTGGTGAGATAATTCCTAAGAATATGCATAACTTAATAACTGGTGTGGGGGCAATAAACTTAGGTATCGGAAGTCTTGTTGCTGGATACATTTCAAGGCACTTAATAATGCCTTCTATCCAAATAGATCACTTGCATAATACAGATTTCTTAACATTAAAAACCATTTTAGTAACAATAGCTCTTTTAATGGGCATAATTGGCTTTATCTCCTGGCTATTTTCTTGTAAAGTAGCGAAGAATATGGCTTATAATAATTAAAAATAAGGAGCTATTTTACATGCATCTACTTGAATTAATGGTTAAATTGGCTAATCAATTACCGTATCAAAATTCTAATGAACTAGATCAAGATATTAAGCTTGCTATGCAGGAAGGTAATTCTGCATATATAAAGCTAAGGATGGATGGTGGAAAATACCATCCTAATGAACGAGCTGTGACGACCTATTAAATTCTTATGGTACAGAATACACTGATTATTGTGGGTACTGGTATAAAATTCATGTCCCATCTGACTACTGAAGCTAAAGCTTCAATTGAGCAGTCTGACAAAGTTTTTTATCTCTTGAATGATCCATTGATGGAAGAGTGGGTCAAGCAAACAAATCCTTCATCAGAATCATTAGATTTCTTATATCTAACTGATCAGCACAGATCAGTTAGTTATAACTCTATTGCTGATTATGTAATTGATAGCTTAAATCAATATGGCACTGTATGCTTTGTAACGTATGGTCACCCAACAGTCCTAGATCACCCAGCTTTGATTGCATCAAATAAAGCTATTGAGAAAAATTATAATGTAACAATTCTTCCGGCAATATCAGCAGAAGATTGTCTTTATGCAGATTTAAAAATTGATCCTATGCAAGGTGGATGTCAATCATTTGAGGCAACAGATTTGTTAGTTTACCAAAGAGATTTTGATTCAAGTAGCCATCTAATTATATGGCAAGCTAGCGTCATAGGTGTTACGAATCAGCCATTAAACCATGATCCAAGAAAAGGCCTATCAATTTTAACTAGTTACTTGAGTCCAAAATACTCAATGGAACATGAAGTTATTATATATGAGGCTGCGCAGTATCCTAACTTTCATCCAAAAATAGAGAGAACTTCTCTTGGTTTGCTTGCAGAGCATAAAATTTCAAGAAAATCGACGCTTTATATACCGCCAGCATACCAAAAATTGCCTGATAAAAAGCTAATAGAAAAACTTAAAAGTATAATTTAATTATTTTTTAACTCCGATACTTATGCATCCCCTTACGAAGGGGGCATCGGCTGAAAAAACAGCATTTTTAGAAGAAATTAAAGATGATGTATTTAGGAGCCTTTGATCGTGGTCATTTAAGTATTTTGTCTGCCGAATGATATTATGTTTATCGATATTGTTGTGGTAGAACTGAAAATCTACTCTTCTAGCTACCTCACCAATAATCGTATCTGATAATAGACTATTTTCTTTAGATAGCTCACCATTAAATACGTCTATAATATGCTTTAATTCCCTCATTTCAAATATGGTACTAGATTGATTTCTGGACTTTGGTGAAAAGGATAATGTTGTAGGATATTGTAATGAATAATAGACAGGCTTTTGATTTTTATCTTGAATAGAAAAATAGCTTGGAGCAAGAATAGTAGGTATATATTTTTTCTGGCCATAAGACTCAACAAATGCTTGTTGAATGGCTCCTAAAGGCAAAAATTCTTCGTCACACACAGGAGCGTAACTTGGGAGAGCACCAGCTGCTATTTTATAAAGATGGCATATTGTATCTACTAAGTATGGATTAGGCTTAAGCTTACGTTTGTATTGTATTAAAGAATATGCAATATCATAAAACATATGGTTCTTATGGTACTCATGTTTATCATTAGCAAGCTCCAATAAAAATTTTTTAAGATCATTCCATGATGCATCATTATTAATTTTATCAACCCATTTCTTTGAGAAATAAATAATGCATGATTTCCATTCATTCTGTTTTTTTAATCGACTTTTGCTAATTTCTCTGAATATTTCCCAATGATCATATAAAGATTTAGGTGGGGGAGATAACACATTATAATCGCGCTGTAATAATTGATGGTTAGTTAAACAACCTATTTTTGGTAACATAAATGCTGATCTAGCACCAGATACTGCTGTAAGCAATCCATTCGGTGAGTAAATTATTTTTGATTTCTTCTCAAGTATGCTACTTAGCGGGAAAAATGAGCCTGGCGATAGCACTTGCCAAGGGATTGTGATTCCGATGTCTTTTAGGTCAATAAAATACTCAAGTTTCTTTTCTAAGACCATCCCAAGAGGTGATCCATCGCTACCATAGCCAAGATCATTTTTTACATCTCTAGGGATGTTTGAGCTACTAAGTCGGTATGAGGTGCCATCCATTGCGGGTAAAAAAGGGCTGATAGTATCGCCTTTTAAATCTCCATAAGGGTAATAAGCTAAGTAAATAGAAAAAGACTTATCAGGAGATAATTCATCTACTATTTTTGCAAATGCAGGTGCTACTTTATTAATGCGATTTCTTATATTTGACCAGTCAGTTTTAACTAGCCCATTTCTCTCATCAATTATAGATAACATTTGACTCTTATTAGTGTTCATAATTAGCCCAATAAATTTAATAGGTAAATTTAGGTTTTAATTTTATAGTTTTAACTAGTAATTATCAATGGTTGAATACAGCTCTATTGGATATACAAAATGGATATAACAGAAACATGAAAACCTCTTGCATCGCACATCCCGCTAATGAACCGCTACTTATTTTGAGGCTATGGCAGCTTATTTTTTGTGATGGTAATCATTGCGCTGCTGTTGTTATGTCATTCATTGAGTATTGGCACAACTGGAAAATAAATACAGATTCCTATAATAAAAAAGCAAATGATATTGCTGAGCAGCACGGTGATCGCCGGTTGTTGGATGAAGATGTTGTTCAGTTTCACACCTTACAAGAAATATCGGAAGGGATACTGGGTTTATATGGGGTCAAGGCAATTTCTGAGGCACTCAAGTTTTTGGTTAGCAAAAAGGTAATCAAATGTGTAAGCAACCCTAATAAGCGATATGCGTATGATAAGAAGAAATATATCAACTTTTATCCAGAGGTATGTAACGAATGGATAAAAAATCATTATAAATCATCACTCGGCATTTTCACCGAATCGAAAAGGCAAAAAGGGATTATCGACTCGGTGAAAAAGGAGAGTCGAGAAGGTGAAAATGACTTAGGTCAAGGTGAAAAGGGATTAGCTATAACAGAGATATACAACAAAGAAATAATAAATAAATTAATAGACGATGATCATTTTTTATCTAGTGAAGAAAAAACCTTATCTTCTGACGTAAGAGATGAAGTATTGGATGACGTTCTATCTTTGTTAAAAGAAAAAGGTATGCCAGAAGATCGGTTAGTGAGTGATAGCAATTTAGCGTTGATTAAGCAGGCGGTAGAAAAAGGTGCTGGTATTGATGTTTTCTCAGCAGCCTACGACACGGCATTAGCGGCAACTGCTAAAAAAGGTAATCGGTTTGGAGTTAGCTACTTGATGAAAGTAGTGGAGAGCGTGATGCAAAAAGCATCAGCTAAAAATATCACTTCCCAAGCTAACCCATTACAAGCCAAAACAGAAGTAAAAAACCCTAAATATGAAAATGACTTTTCCAAGGCCCTACATTGGATGGGTGACTTAGTTAAATAACTGGATAGGAAAAAATGGATATGCAAGCAAGAATTTTAAAACTGCAAGAAGTCGCTAAAAACCGTAACGTAAGCTGGGATGATATTGATGCGATTCGCCAATCTGCTGCTGTTGAGAATCATAAGAAGCAGCAGGCTGATCGCGTGGATGCACTGTTAAAGCAGATTCCACTACGGTTTAGAGACAAGTCTTTTGATGACTATCTAGCTGACAATGAACAACAAGTGATGATCAAGTCTATTGCTAAGCGTTACGTAGAGACATTTGCAGAGCGCAAAGAAACGGGTACATGTATCAAGATGATAGGAAAGCCGGGCACAGGAAAAACATTTCTTTCTTTGCTCATTTTTCAAAGTTTAGTTAATGCTGGCTATATCGCTCATTACGAATCTTCACTTAACTTCATTAATGATTTGCAAAGTAAGCGTATTACTGACCACCAAAAGTTTGATAATGATTTTAGATTATTAACAGAAGTTGATTTTTTGATATTGGATGAAGTGACAGAGTCAGTTAATAAAGGTGGGATTCCATCAGAAGCAGAGAAAACCTTGCTATTTAGAATTATTGATCAGCGCTACTTAAATAAGTGTTGCACATTGATTATTACTAATCGTGATCATGATGGGCTAGTAGAAAGAATAGGGTTACAAACAGTAGACAGGTTATCGCAAGATTGTATTTCAATGGCATTTGACTGGCCATCTTATAGAAAAAAATCAATAAATGAATGAATAACTTTAAGGAGAATAAATTGTTAATGCTAACAAGAAATATTAGAGAGAGCGTTATGGTAGGGGAAGAAATTGAGGTTAAAGTTCTTTCAGTTCGTGGCTCTAAAGTCATGTTGGGTTTTAAAGCACCTGCTCATATTGTAGTGAATCGTGAAGAAGTGCATCAGCGCATGAAAAAACAAATCAGTAATGATAGTCAGTTTAATAAATAACTAAGGGTGGATAGATGAAACGACGTATTAGGAAATTTAAAGATTCAATTAATCATCAATTAAATAAATGGTTGGTTGGATTGTTGGTTTATTTTCCCTTAGCTGCTTATGCAGAAGACCCATTTAGTAAGTCTGCCGGAAAGATATCGGATATTTTGTTTGGTAAATTTGGGACTTCTATTGCTGCTGTCTTACTAGCAGCTACGTTTGTCATGGCGAAAGTCGGAAAAGTATCTTGGGATAAGTTTTTATTTATTGGGTTTTGCACAGCCGGTTTCTTAGGCTCAAAAAGTATTATTACTATGATTGGAGGATGGGTGGGTAATGGCACAGTATGAATTAGAAACTGATGCGATAGCCTTAGGATTAACTCAACCGGCGATGAAGTTAGGCGTGCCCTTTTCACCTTTCTTTATCAATGTTCTGGGCTGCTTGTTGGGCTGGATGATGTATCAGTCGATGACTGGGCAAGCAGGGTTAGGTAGCTTTACTTTATTTGCTGGGGTAGGGGTGTTTTCGCATAGTGTGATGGCTTATCTCAGCCAAAAAGACGTGTTTGGTCTTTCTATTTTCATGATCAATCTTATTTATTTTAGACGACATGCGACTCATGCCGCGTGGGGTCATACGGATTCTTTCTTACCATGATGAGTACATTAGCAAATACCTATCAGAAACAATTATCGCGCGAGACGGTGGTAGCGAGTAAGGTGCCTTACGCTTATTTTGTTGATGAAAAAACGATAGAAACAAAAGATGGCCATTTATTACAAGCGATCAAAGTGAATGGCTTAGTAGCAGATACTTTAGATGATGATCTGCTTGATAGAGAGAAGCATTTACGCAATGTGCTGCTAATGTCAGTAGCTGATGCGAATACAGCGATTTATGTGCATACGATTAGAAAGCCTGTTACTAGTCTATTAGGTGGGTATTATGCTAATGCGTTTTCTAGGCAGTTACATGAAAAATGGCAAGCTAAATTAAAAGAAAAGTCATTTTATATCACGGAACATTATTTGACCGTAGTAAAAAAACCGCCGGTGATGAAGATCAGTAAACCAGCTGATTTGTTGGTGTCCTTTTCAAGAACAGCGAATAAGAAGGCCAGAGAGCAATACCGTCAAAGTGAATTAAAAATACTGAATAAAATAGTCCATAAGATAATAAATAATTTATCGCGCTATGGTGCTTATCAGCTAACGAATAAAAAAAGTGACAATGGCCAATATGACGTTTCAGAGCTGATGACATTTTTAGGGTATTTGGTGAATGCGGAAGAACGTGAATTAGCCGTTGGTGAAGCGGATTTATCCACCTTATTAGGTAGACACCGTTTATTCTTTGATGAGGCTACAGGGACGATGGCATTTAAAAATGCCAGTAATCAAACGCGTTATGCTGCCATCTTAAGCATCAAAAACTATAGTGCTATGAGCTATGCAGGCATGTTTGATCAGTTGTTTGATTTAACCGTGCCGATGATTATGAGCCAGTCATTTAGTTTTGTTGATAAAGCTAGCAGTCGGAAATCAATTAAAGAAGCACAGCGGGAGATGGCACAAAGTGATGATGGGTTAACCTCAGAAACACTCAAAATAAGCGATACCTTGGATACATTGGGAAGTGGCCAATCTGTTTTTGGAAATCATCAATTAAGTATTTTAACGCATGCGAATGATTTAACTGCGTTAGAAAAGCAGGTGCAATTAATTGATGCCACACTCAATGAATTAGGCATGATGGCGATACGAGAAGATGCAGGCTTAAAGGCAGCTTTTTGGTCATCGTTACCAGCTAATCAGGCATATCTCGCAAGGAAGGCGGGTATTCACTCTAAGAACATGGCTGCTTTTGCGAGTCTGCACAATGCAAGTACTGGCAAAGCCAAAAATAATCACTGGGGTGAGGCAGTGACGTTGTTAGAAACAATGAGCGGTTCACCTTATTACTTCAATTTTCATGTGTTGGATGTCGGTAATACTTTCTTAGTTGGTCCGATGGGGTCAGGTAAAACCTTACTGGAATCCTTTTTATTATCCGAATCTATGAAAGCTGGTGGTCGTTTATATATCTTCGATAAAGATAGATCTATGGAAGCCTTTGTTCGTGTGATGGGCGGTAGTTATGGACGATTTGAGGCGGGGAAGCGAACAGGTTTTGCACCCTTTCAAATAGAAGACACCACAGAAAATCGTTATTTCTTAGCAAAGCTTATTAAGTTAATGCTGAAGATTAGCGGGTATGTCGAAAACAGTGAATCAGATCAAATCATTAGTCGCGTGATTGAGGGTGCGTATCAGCTTCCTAAACAAGATAGGGTCTTGCGACATATTGTTCCTTTCTTTGGCATGAATCAAGCCGGTTCCATGCGCACGTATATGGAAAAATGGGTAGGCAAAGGACTGTATGCCTGGGTATTTGATCACGAGCAAGATGATTTTGCGATGAAACGGGATGTCATGGGGTTTGATATGACAACTGTGTTAACAGATGAAATCTGCCCTGTGATTTACTTCTATATTTTTCATCACTTAGAAATGGCGATGGATGGTACACGCACACGTATTGTTATTGCTGAAGGATGGCGTGCTTTAGAGGAACCTTTGTTTAGAGAAAAAATAAAAGATTGGAGTTCCACACCGCGTAAAAAAGAAGGGTTACTCATATTGGATACACAATCACCGGATGAAATTGCACAGTCGCCAGTGGGTTGTAAAGTGATACAAGAAAGCGTCACACAAATATTTTTTGCGAATATAAAAGCTGAGCGTCACGTCTATATTGATAAATTTGGTTTAACTGAAAAAGAGTTTCAGATTGTTAAAAACCTAGATACAGAAGCGCGTTATTTCTTGCTGAAACAAGGAAAGAGTAGTGTGGTGGTGAAATTAGATTTATCGGGCTTCCAATCAGATCTGCCCATTTTATCTTGCCGATTACCGTATTTACCTATTTTAGATCGTTTACTAGCAGAACGAGGCGAACAACCCGAAAACTGGATGGCGGATTATTGCGAAGAAGCCAGTCAATTGAAGGAAGAGAAAGCATGATAAGACGATTAGTTACTTCACTATTGATACCCACAATTTTAATTGCATTTAGTGTTCCTATTTATGCTGACCCGTCAGCAGATCTTCTTCTAGGGAAGATCCTTGGTGAAAATGTTTTGATATCTGAGCAAGCTTTAAAGCAGGTTAAATCATTATCCAGTATTCATGAAGGATTAGAGAAGGGGTTATTAGGAACCCATACCTACGGTGGCAAGTTCTATGATTCATTAGCTTATGACTGGGGTGGTCAAGCAGATGATTGGCAAAAGATTTTGTCAATGTCTAAAAATAGGAATGGTAGCGGTAATCTATCAAGTGTCATAGGGCGTGTGGCTAATCAATTTCCTGTGCAATCTCAGTTAGGTTCTACCAATTCTCTCGAAAATGAATACTACGATTTACAAGCGAGTACGGCGATTGCTACCCGTTCAGGGTCAGAACTGGCCTTTAATCAAGCAGTCAAAAATGAAAAAAATATACGTCAGTTACATAGAGAGATAGATCAAGCTCCTGATGCTAAATCAGCAGCCGATTTGAATAATCGTCTAGCGTCCGAAAATGCCATGCTGAGTGTTCAGCAAACGAAGTTATTAGCCATGATTGCGCAGCAAGCAGCCGTAGAAGCACAAGCAAGAGCCATTAGGGCGCAAGAAGACAAAGCATTTTTTAATATTAAATAAGTTTATTCATTGAATGAAGGAGTGGGATGCAATGCGTTTAATGATGTTAATCATCATGTTAGTAGGCGTTGTGGGGTGTTCATCAGAACTAAAAGCCCCATGCGATTATCAAGGCCATTTTTGCGGTCAAAAAATTAGGATTAATCAATAACGGTAAAGGAGCGTGTCATGGAAATCAGTAAAAAAGTGTTGGTAGGCGGTGCAGTGGTCATTGCTTTAGTGTCAGGTTGGATAGGTGCCAAAATAAACGATTACAACATGGAGCGATCGGTAGCGATTCAAACGCAAGCCTTATTAAAAGCGAATGAAGAACAAGAAAAAGCAGATCGAGCAGAAAGAGATCGATTTTTTGCAATACCAGATAGAAAAGGAGATAAGCAGTAATGATAGCCGGTGCAACAGAGGCAAACATCATTAGTTATTTATTTCAGCTAGTTGATCAATCAGGAGCTGATTTGGTGGCGAATACGTACCATAAACTGGTAAATCGTTATGCGTCTGTTGCCTGGGTATTAGCGAGTATTTACTTGGGCTTTTCTTTCTTAAAAATGAAGCGTGGCCTGTATGGCGCCAATGATTTTATGTTTTTGTCATTGCGTATGGTGGGTATTTTAACGTTAGCAATGAATTACGATTATTTTTGTTTGTTTATTTATGATGTGTTTACCAAAGCCCCGCTAGAGATTTGCCAATCTATTACGATGAATGAAGGGGCAGTTGGTATGCAGTCTGTTAGTCAATCATTGGATACTTTTATTCACGCAGGCATGAAAGAGTCAGCTAAGTTATTTTCTATGGGCAGTTGGTCTAATTGGACATATAGCATATTTGGGTTAATTTTACTGATCGTGACCGGCCTAACAGCAGGCATTGCAGCGGGTTTAATTATTTTAGCTAAGTGTGCATCAACGGTTTTATTGTCGCTATCTCCCATCTTTATTATGTTTGCTTTATTTGATGCGACCAAAGGCTGGTTTGATGCCTTTTTACAGCAATTATTAAATTATGCGTTGTTACCTATTATGACCTGTACCGTTTTAATGATTCTATTAAGTGTTACTAATATCTTGGTGCATGGGTTAAATGACGTTGTTAAACCTAGCCTGATTGATATCGTGCCTTATAGCCTCATGTGCTTAGTGGAAATCTATTTACTCAATGAAGTACGCGGAAAGTGTTCCGCCTTAGTGGGTGGGTTCTCTTTGCCTGGTGTGATTTCTTCATTAAAGCAAACGCAATCACATGTTTCATCTGGTTTGAATCAATTAAAAAAATCGGCAGGTGCAACAGCCGCTGCTGGTTCAGTGGCTTATAGTGCTGGTCGAACAGCATTATCTTCCATTACTAACCGACTAAATCGTCTTAAATAAATATCAGGAAATATAGTTATGTTTAGTGCGATAAAACAAAAATTAATCAATAAAGCATCGTCAACCGTGATACCCAGTAACGATTATTATCAGGCCGCTAAAAGTTGGTACCAAGAACATTATGAGGTAGCGGTGATTTCTAAATACCGTTATCAATTGATGACTATCTTGCTAACTATATTGTTATCACTGAGTTTAGTGTCGATTGCGGTGATGATACCGCTCAAGCAATACGTGTACCGTTTATTAACGATTAATCAACAAACGGGGGAAGTCACGGAATTGAAACATTTGGATGGTCAAACCTTCTCCTCTAATTGGGTGGTGACTCGTTACTTTATTAACCAATACGTGATGAACCGCGAAGCTTATCACTTTGATGATATTAGACGCAGCTTTAACCAGGTCTTAGCCTTAAGTGATAGCAAGATTGCGAATCAGTATAAGCAGTTAGTCACGGTTGATAACCCAAATGGAGCGATTAATCAGCTAAAGAACAACTACTACAAAACTGTGAATGTCATCAGTATTAATCAATTAAATGATCAAACGGCGATGGCTAGGTTTGATGTTTCTACTCACGCTGTTAGCAGTCCTAATGACGTGAAAACAGAAAGTTTTCAAGCCGTGGTGCGCTGGGACTATCAAGATGTGGCTGCTTCGTTAGCTGATCGCGATATCAACCCATTAGGATTTACGGTGACATACTACCAATTATCCCCTGTCTTTGTTAATCAAAAGTGAGATAAGAAATATGTTTTTATTCATTCAGCCGGTGTTTATTTTATTAGCGAGTTTATTTTTGTGTTTGGTGCAACAGCCAGTATTTGCACAAGCGGTATCGACACCATTAGTCACAGATGCTCGCGGCAAGGTGGTTAGCTATAACCCCAATGAAGTGTATTTATTGAATACACATTATTTAGTTTCCACCGATATTATTTTGGGTGAAGATGAAATCATCAATGCAGAAGATGTGCATTTAGGTGATGCGACTGCCTGGGATGTGCAAGTTAGCCGTAACCATCTTTACATTAAAGCTAAGCGTTTGGATGCAGGTGGCAATTTAAGTTTAACAACTAATAAATATGCGTATCACTTTATTTTAACGGTGTCTGATGCCCCATTAGATTCGTCTGATCAAGTCTTATTCTTGCGTTTTATGTATCCCAATCATGGTAAAGCAGAACGGCATCTAGCCTTGCAATTAGCGACTGTTCCAACAGACATTTGCCAAGACAAAACTAAATACAATCTGCAATACAGCTTTACCGGCAATGATGAGCAAGCGCCAGTTCGTGCTTGTGATGACGGTATTTTTACGTATTTTAAATTCCGCAAACAAGTCGAAATGCCCGCTATTTTTATGGTGTTACCTAACCGTAAAGAGGCAGTGGTCAATTATCGCATGGAAAAAGGCTATGTGGTGGTAGAGCGTATTGCGCGGGCGTTTACGCTCAGAAATGGCGACATCGTGACGAGTGTTTACAACGATAAATATATTGGTGATTGGGATAAGGTGAAGTAAATGAATCAAGAAGAGCAAACAATCAAAGAAGTGCCACCTACTACGGGATTACCGCTACAAGGTAACAAAAAACTAGATCTTAAAATCATTGGTGTCGTTGCACTCGTCATCGGTGTGGTGGGTATGAATATCTTTTTTAAATCGGATACGGATAAAAAGACAGCACTCAAAAAAGGAGAGCAGGAATCATTTCAAACTGAAAACGTAGATCCGTTGAATGGAAAAGCGGTATCTGATTCACCTGCCCCACGTGACACACTCACCGGCGTTGATAATTTAAAACAACAGGTAGAAGAGGCAAAAGCAAAAGATTTCATCAACCGCTTACAGGCACCACAAAGCACAGAGGTGGTGAATACTACCAGCAATACGGTGGCTAGTCGCAGTATGGTGGAGGCCAGCAATACCAGCAATCAAGCTAATAGTTATGGGTCAACTCAGTCCATGAATGGCGGAATGAGCAATGACCCCAATACGGCTTTTCTAGCCAGCACAAGCCAAGCAGGCGTGGAAACCGCTTATGCCAATCGCCTAAAAAATCTACAGTGGCTGATAGGGCAAGGTAAGTTTATTTTTGGAACTCTAGAAACCGCCATTAACTCGGATTTACCGGGGCAAATACGTGCGGTTGTTAATCAAGATATCTATGGTGAGCAAGGCAGAATTCCCTTGATTACTCAAGGCTCAACCTTAATAGGAATGTATCGTTCTATTTTAGTAAATAATCAAAGTCAGCTTCTAGTTATCTGGACACGAGTAAAGCAACCTAATGGTGTTGTTATTATGATTGGTTCTGAAGGGACTGATGCACTAGGTAGAGCAGGCATGACAGGAGCAGTTGATTATCATTTTATGGCACGTTTTGGCACAGCAACGTTGTTGAGTATGATAGGAGCAGGAGCATCTACGATTGGGGTTAATCCCATGGATAGGGATAATTCCTTAGCTTTCTATCGTCAGTCTGTGACTCAAGCAATGGCACAACAAGCAAACAATACCCTGAGTCAGCAAATGAATATCCCACCTACAATCAAGATTAATCAAGGCGAAAAAGTGGTGGTATTTGTGAATCGGGATTTAGATTTTAGCCGAGTGATGCGATGAACCCGATTGCGCTTAATCATTACCTTGCCCCACTCCAGCCATATTTTGATATGGCTGGGGTGAGTGAAATTTCTATCAACCAACCACGCGAAATTTGGGTGGAACAAGACGGGCATTTTACCCGTTATGAGTTACCGATACTGACCTTGGATTACTTAATGCAATTAGCAGGGTTGGTGGCTGAGTACAATCAACGGGCAATATCAGCTGAGTATCCCACCTTATCATCCACTTTACCTAACGGATTTCGTGTGCAGTTTGTGGTCGAACCGGCGTGTGAAAAAGGGAGGTTTGTTTGCTCTATCCGCCGTCAGGCGGTGAAGCAAGTGGCACTCAGTGATTACTTTTTATCAGAGGCTAACGGTTTGCTAACGGACGGAATAGCGCCTTCTGATGTTGACCAGGCTAGTTCAATCAACCAGCAACTCATGCTGGCTTATCGTCAAAAAGACTATGAAACTTTTTTAAAGCTAGCGGTGCTAGCTAAAAAAAACATCATCGTGTCAGGTGGGACGAGTACAGGTAAGACGACTTTTTTGAATGCACTGGTCCAACATATCCCTCTTACTGAACGAATTATTACCATCGAAACGGACAGAGAAGTGCGTTGTCCGCATCTCAATGTGGTGCATTTATTAGCAGCGGAAGAAGGCAGAAGTCTGGCTAACATCACGATGTTGGGTTTACTAAAAGCCACCTTACGTTTACGACCTGATCGAATATTGGTCTCTGAATTAAGAGCAGAGGAAGCCTTTCCGTTTTTAAGAGCTGTCAATTCTGGTCATCCTGGTTCCATGACCACCCTTCACGCTGATAGCCCAAGCGGTTGTTTTGATCAATTAGCACTCATGATGATACAGGGCGGAAGTACCTTATCGCGCCAAGAAATCATTCATTACGCGAAATCCATCGTGAATATTGTTGTGCAAATTAAGCGCTCAGCTAGCGGCCAGCGGTATATTTCAGAGATTTATTTTGATCAAGCAGAGCATGTGGATGCTATTTAATATGATTAAATTTAATCCATTCTCGGTAAAAAATTGCTTTTTGAACAGCGCTTCTGCGGGGGCACTTAGGGGGGCACTAGAGTGCCCCCTTTCATCTCTGTATCTACATGAAAGCAATGGCATTTGTTCTGGCCTCTGCTCCCTGACCACCCACTCACCTAGTCGGAGATTGGGTGGTCAGGGAGCAGAGGCCAGAACAAACACCATAAGAGCATTAGCAGAAAAGAAAAAAGCAAAAAAAGAGAGGAGAGGAGAAGAGCAAAAGCCAGAGCCAGAGCCAGAGCAAAAGCCAGAGCAAAAGCCAGAGCAAAAGCCAGAGCAAAAGCCAGAGCAAAAGCCAGAGCAAAAGCAAAGCGGTCAATGTAAGGATAGTGGAATTTATTATGACAACAATATTTAAAATAACGGAACGCGATATTCACATTCTTCATTTTGTTAATCAATTTGGTTTTTGTGAACCACCTCACCTCATTAAAAAATTTCCTTCTACCAAAAGAAGGTTATACAAAATTATGGCTCGCTTAATGGAAGGTGGCTTAGTTAGGCATGAAAGGATTTTTTACAACCGGCCTGGCATTTATCGGTTAACTAAAAAAGGAGCTGGTTACACTGATCTACCTGCCATCAAAACCATTCCTCTCAGTTACTACCATCATGAAATTACTTTGATTGATTTGTGCCTTACGCTCAAGGCGCGCTATCCCACTGCTACCCTCATTACCGAGCGACAACTCAAGCATGAAAAGTTTATGGGGGGATTGGGCGTGAAGGGGCATGTAGCAGATGGATTGCTCCTCTTTGAAGACGGTAAAAAAATAGCTATTGAATTAGAGCTAAGCCTCAAGGGTCAATTGCGGGTAGAGAAAATTTTTAGGGCTTACAGCACGCAATTTGATATCGAAGAGGTGTGGTATTTTTGCACGAGAGAAGTCAAAACCGCATTAACCGATTTGGTTGTTAAAAAGCCATTCATCAAGTTGTTCTTAGCAGAGGAATGGCTCAATGGATAACCATGATATTACTGGCCATCTATTACGAACCTATCCCCGTGAGTTAGCAAAGGTCGCTGTGCTTGGTGTGTTTGGATTGTTATGCAGTGCAGCGACCCTTATCGGGCTGGTTGCTTATTTCTGGCTAGGTAAGAAAGTGACCTGGCAGCAATGGTTAGGAGGGGCGGGTATGATGGCGTTGCTCTGTGGTTTAGCTCAATTCTATCTGTTCCCATTTCATACCCTGAGCACACTAACACATCAGATGTGGTGGGTTAATTCACGGGCATGGATGCTGCTAGAACAAGCACACTATGCTTCTGCTGTTCAGTTAATAATTGTGCAGGGGTTCAATTTCTTAGTGGGGTTACCATTATGTGTGACGACTTGCTTAAGTCTAACAGATTTGCTGACTAACCAACCACACCGCCAAATGATGCAAGCAATTAAAAAAGGAGCAGTGGTTGGTAGAGGAGAGGTTGCCTCATCCATTCTTAATGAGACATTAGCCACCTTAGCAGAAGATGAAAAAAGCGGCACGTTGTTGGGGGTCTCCATGTACACCGGTGAGCCGGTGATTTTACTCGATAGGGTATTAAACCAAATTCTTTTGGTATTAGGCACCACTGGTGGTGGTAAAACCATCACTCTCCGCCGGTTCTATCGACGAGCAATAGAGCAAGGTTATCCTCTAGTCATTGTGGATGGTAAGCCAACTGAAGAGAATGTTGCTTGGGTGCAGGCACTTTGCAAACAACATGGTCGAATCTTTCATGGCTTTAATTGTGGTAACCATGAATCCTATGATGCGTTATCCAACGGCGGTTATACCGAATTAAAAGACAAAATCATCAGCCTAAAAGACGAATGGGAAAATGATTACTATCGTTCTATTGCTGAAGATTATTTGCAAACTACTTTTGAAGTATTAATTAAATCCAATGAGCCTTTTGACCTAAAAAAGATTGCTAATTGTTTGAGCTATGATGAACTAGTGAGCATCACGAGAAAAACAAAAGATGCTGATTTGATGGAGCGTGTAAAAGGCCTATCTGAGTATGAGCATAAAGACATCAAAGGATTGCAGGCGCATCTACACTTATTAATCCATTCAGAGCTAGGTAACTATCTCAAGGTTGATCAAGGCGCATTTAATTTAAACAGCATTATGCAACAAGGCGAAGTGATTTACTTCGCACTGCCAGCACTACGTTTTCCTTCCTTCTCAAAAGTATTAGGCAAGTTAATTATCAATGATATTAAAGCAGTTATTGATCGCGAACCTACGTCATCACCCATTTTTATGAACTTTGATGAATTTTCCGTGTTTGCAGGGCCACAAGTATTGAACCTAGTCAATATGGGGAGAGGGAAAGGTGTGCATGCTGTATTTGGCACACAAGGGCTGGCCGATCTTCAAACTGTAGATGATCATTTTAAAAGCCAGGTACTCAATTGCGTTAACACCATTATTTGCCATCGATTAAATGACCAAGACAGTGCGGAAGAGGTCTCAATGTGGGTTGGTACAAAAGATGCGTTTACCGTCACCGCTCAACTCAATATGAATAATCAACAAGAACAGCTTGGCAATGTCAGTTTGAATAAAGAATACATTGTGCATCCTGATGGCATTAAACAACAACTGCGCACTGGGGAAGCCTATCTCGTCAGCAAAGTAGATGGATTTAAAGAAGACAAAGTTAAAATCAAATTCGGTTAACTATTTATCAGTTAGCTTTCATGAAGGAGCTAGTTATGTCGCAACATTATTTTGAAACAATACATCAAGGTGAACTCACGGAAATATTAATGGGATGGGACCAGCCTTGCCAGGGATTCTTTTTAGTTATCTCCAAGCCTAATGATATAGACGAGCCATTTTACAGTAATTTATACGAGGAAACCCCTCATCCCAAGAGCTTAGATTATTTCTTGGCCGTATTAGATCATTTTAACATTACCATTCCGCAGACAATGATGAACGAGCTATTAAACGATAAGGAAAATAATGTTGGTAATAAAGTCGTTCATCATTCTTTTGAAGAAAATATGGGAGTATAAATTATGTTGAGTTTTTTGTTTCCTCGTCTCAGATTTAATTATTTTGCTTATCAAGCACAAAAAGTCGCTGACTTTATTTTTAAACATCAGCCAATTAAACAATGGCCATTTCATCAAAAGCTTATCCAATATTTAGATTATCAAAATGACATGGCGGAAAAGTTAGTTAATTTAAATCAACAAACAAGCACGGTCTTTGGGTGGCTATCATCCTGGATTCCATTTACTAATGCTTATGCAAGCAGGAAAGCCATTGCTGTTTCATTATCAGCAGCAAGAGAGCTGTATCATCAAATCAATATGGATTACTATCGCCATGTTAATAATGAAATGAAGAAACAACTATACACGCCTTCTATTAAAGCCATGTTACATACCAGTAAAGTCAAGCAGCCAAGCACGCAATCATTAGTTGTCAACGATCATCGTCATGATACTCAACCAGAGAGGAGAAGGCATTCAGTACGATAAAAGCGGTCTTCCAAGGAATGAGATGTTGGAGATAGTGAGCGTCTTTTAGGATTGAGTAGTGAGGCTATAGGTTGTTTCAAGGGGCAGTCATCCAACGTGTCACGCGTGACACGTTAGAGCGTTACTCAATGTTTATTTTTGCATCGATGGCTTTCATGATTTGCATGAAGAAGATAAAGCTAAATGCGCCGCGATTGATTTTTACATTGATGGCATTAGCTGTTTCTTCAATGCCAATAGCAGCTAATTTTTGTTGAAGTTCAGCATACCCAATGCCACGGCGAGCGAGTTCTGCTTTAACTATATTTGTTGCTGTGGTTTGCCACAGATCTTTCATAAGACACCCTAAAAATACATTAATGTAATAAAAGTTACATTAACTTAGTAAAAATGTCAAAAAGGACTTGCTTATAAATTCGTTTGTGTTATCATTATTACGAATCAGAAATAAATAGTTCGTTTTAATGCAAGCAATAATGGAGAATCAAAGATGAAAAATTGTAAATTTGATGAGTTAACTAAAGAACAACAAGCGGACGCCATTCGCACTTATGGCGATGAAGCAACTGATCCAATGATGGTATTTGGGGTGGTTGGTGACACTATCATGCTGATGAGTAAAAAATCTACATTGTAATTAATGAAGGGGGCTGTCATTTAACAGCCCCTTACTCGAGGAAATCAAATGGAAGATATTATTTATTCTTATACACGAAAACAAGCAATTGAGGATGGCGTATTAGTGGATGTGTCAAAAACAGCAAAAGAAGCAGGTTTTATTGTTCCTGTTGCGGTTACCCAATCCGTTTGGCATGACTACATCGAGTGGGAAAATGTACAAAACAAGAAGGCATATCAAGACACAGCAGGAAGATTATGGGATGTGCTTTACATGCTTAAATTTGCTCGCAAAAGGTTAGAAAATCAATCTAGTGTTATTTACTCTTTGCATGTCGTTGCACGCGATAGACAAATCGTTAGACCAGCATTAGTAAAATTAAAAGCAGTTATTGGTGCTGGCGACAACGGCAAACCCGTCATCACCATCATGTTGCCCGAAGAAGACTAACATGCACCTTGTCCGGCAAGCTCTCGCAAAGTTTGCCGGATCCAATCATCATCAATAAGGAAATGAATATGATTAAAAACATCATACGAAAAATAAGGCACCCAATACAGCTTTTTTGTGACTATCAACAAAAAAGAAAGGGTAAAAAAGTCATGATGTCTTATTATCTCAAGCAATCCATTTAATTTTAACTTAGCAAAAGGGAAAGAAAGTAATGAGTATTAAATTAAGCAAAAAAGTAACTTATTTAGCTTGTGCCGTTTCTGTGGTGGGGCTCTCCGCTTGCACTTCAATTGACCCGTACACTGGTCAAACTCGCGCGTCAGATACTGCTATGGGCACGGGTATTGGTGCAATTGGTGGTGCTGCGGTCGGCGCATTAATTGGCGGTGAACGTGGTGCTTATATTGGCGCAGGGGTTGGTGCATTAGGTGGTGGCGCCATTGGATACAATATGGATAAACAAAATGCTGAATTACGCCAAGCGTTATTGGGTTCTGGTGTGCAGGTGAGAAAGGTAGGCAATACTATTCAGCTCATCATGGCATCCGATGTTACCTTTGCGACTAATCAAGCTAACATCCAAAGCGATTTTTACCCAACACTAGATTCCGTTGCGGTTGTCTTCAGAAAATATGATAAGAATACTATCAATATTGTAGGTTACACTGATAGCACGGGTAACGCATCCTATAACCAGC
>CAYZRM010000024.1:0-11753 GCA_964480845.1 uncultured Coxiellaceae bacterium
TACCTGGTTGATAGTTAGATTTTGGTTTCCCTGATCTATCTAGGCCTTTATCTCCCGTGATAATGCCACATACCCTATCATCTTGATAAATAATTTCTGTCGCAGCAAATCCAGGAAAAATATTAACGCCTAGGATTTCTGCTTGCTCAGCCAACCATCTACTAAACTGATCTAAACTAATAATGAAATTACCATGGTTTCGCATCTGTGGCGGCGTCGGTAGTGGCCAGGCAGTATTTTTCGTCAAGAAACAAAATGTATCTTCTATAACTGGTGTGTACATAGGTGGTTGTTTATCTTTCCAATCAGGAATTAGTTCATCTAGTGCACGAGGTTCTAGGACGGCGCCAGATAATAAATGCCCACCGACCATTTCGGCTTTATCAATTACGCAAATATTAAGGGACTGCTGTTTTTCGTCGGCTAGTTGCGCTAATCGTATGCTGGCAGCTAGCCCAGCAGGACCAGCACCAACAATAACCACGTCAAAATCCATCACATCACGCGTTGTACTCATATTGTTATCTTCCTAACACATTTCTATTGCAATAGCTGTTGCTTCGCCACCACCTATGCAAAGTGCAGCAATGCCTTTTTTAAGTTGTTTTTGTTTTAATGCATTGATTAAGGTCACAACAATACGTGCACCACTAGCACCAATAGGATGACCGAGTGCAATACCTCCACCAAATATATTGACTTTTTCATGCGAGATTTTTAAGTCATGCATAGCTGCCATGCATACTACGGCAAATGCTTCATTAATTTCCCACAAGTCGATTTCACCGACTTCCCAACCTATCTTTTTCAACAACTGTTCAATTGCACCAATGGGTGCTGTCGTGAATTCACTGGGTTGTTTTGCATGAGAACTGTGAGCAATTACTTTTGCTAAAGGGTTTAGTCCACGTTTTTTGGCTTCTGATTCTTTCATTAATATAACAGCTGCTGCGCCATCTGATATACAGCTGGCATTCCCTGCTGTCACGGTACCATCTTTTGCAAACGCAGCACCTAATTTAGGTAACTTTTCAAGATTAACACTATCAGGATGTTCATCTTTGCTAATGACTTTTTCACCTTGTTTATTATGAATAGTGATAGGTATGATCTCATCTGCAAATAAATTTGCTTCAGCTGCTTGTCTGGCGCGTTGGAAAGAAGCGAGTGCATAGGCATCTTGTTCTTCGCGCGAGAAACCATATTGCTTGACTGTTTCTTCTGCAAATGTACCCATGGCTCTGCCTTTATCATAGGCATCTTCCAAGCCATCCATGGTCATATGGTCGTATATTTCATTTTTACCAAAACGATAACCTTGGCGTGCTTTGGTTAATAAATAGGGTGCATTCGTCATACTTTCCATGCCACCAGCTATGATGATGTCACTTGATCCTGCTATAAGGGCATCATGTGCTAGCATGATTGCTTTCATGCCGGAACCGCAGACCTTGTTTAAGGTGGTACAAGGGGTGCTGACAGGGATATTGGCTTTTAGCGCTGCTTGTCTGGCTGGTGCTTGACCCTGTCCTGCTGGTAAGACGCAGCCCATTAGCACCTCATGTATGTCTTCAGGCTTTAAATGAGCGCGCTCAATGGCTGCTTTGATCGCATAGCTGCCAAGTTCAGGCGCAGGAATATCTTTTAATTCACCACTAAAATTACCTAGAGGGGTTCTTGCAATACTGACAATAACAATAGGATCTGCGTGCATGAGAATTCTTCCTTGATCTTTTTTCCTAGTCTAGCCGAATTGAATGAAATGCCAAGCCGTTATTTGCTAATACGTTCGTCTAATTTTTCATTATCGGATTTGTTGAGTGTGAGTAGCGCTTTTATTTTGAGTAAATCTTCTTCACTTAAATCAAACCCAGCTTTTTTTAGAGCATCTTCAGGGTTTTTTTTGAAGTTTTCCCTAAATTCTAGGTTGCTTTGCCATTCACTGAAAATATCTTTGAGATCGCTCATTTTATTTTCCTCCTAACAATTAACTGTATCACGAAGTAGGCTGGTCAATCATATTTATATGAAATTCATATAGTTATGAATTTTTCAAGGCTTAATATTTTCTTAATATGAATTTATTATAGTCGTAAGATAAACTTCTCTACTACATGGAGTGTAAATATGCGTTATAACCTACCTTCTCTGAACAGTATGCGCCAGAAAGGCAATCAGTTGCGTTTAGCTTATAAAAAATCTAATCGTAGTTATTTGATTGAATTGTATGATGCACTACAAGTCCATGTAGCATGTTCGGCATTACCAGAGCAGGAAGAAAGAGGGCTCTTATTGGCAGGTCTTATTTTAATGGATGAGTTAGTTAAAAAAGAATATTGGAGCGGAAACGCTGCTATCAGCTCTTCTTGGCTGCTGAAACCATTCGGGGGCAGTACATTAGCAACCATTATAGAAAATCAGCTCTTAGAGATTACGCCTGATAACCAACTGGGTGATGATGAGCGGCTGATTTATGTCAATAAACTGTACCACTATTTGAATGATCATGTGCATGATAATTTATTAGGCAATAAAACAAAAAATGGATGGTTGCTTGATATTATTGGCATTTTGAAAGTATTGCGACAACGTAATGATAAACAATTAGGTAAATTGCAAGAAAGTACACCTGCACTAGAAACAATACAGCATGATTTAAATGGATTGCGTAATAAATATCAGGATTGGGGCAATAAAACAGGTCTTTTTTGGAAGCCTAATAACGAGCGTGAAAGTGCTCTAGGATTTATTCAGTCTATTGCTGAGTCATGTATTGCATTACATGGTGGGGATATTTCTAGCATGTCAGAACAGCAATATTATCAAGCCCAAGAGACTATTTCTGGTGCTGTTTTATATCGAGCAATGCGGATTGCCCATGAATATAGTTTACACTCCCCTGCATTTAAGGAGGGTTATGTTTATAACTCAGGTAGTCGACTCTTTTCATTATTCCTGGATATATTGAATGTTAAATGTTTATCTGAAATCAGCCCAGAACTAAAAATAGCAAAACTAGAAGCCGTGGTTGTGCATTTAAATATAATGTTGCAGCCTTTTAATAAAAATGTGGATATTGATCAATTAGCAACATTAAAAGATGAAATAAATAGTTACATTGCATTAGAAAAAGATGTGATGAATAAGCCTAGTTACTTAACTCAGGCGGTTGCTTCTGGTGTGGGTTTGGCTGTCCGCCATACGGCTCCTTTTTTATTAACTAAAGTGATTGCTGTTGATCTATTAATGCCACTGATTGGTCGGGGTATTTTTGCATTTATTTCTGGCCCAGTGGGGCTAGTGATTTTTGGTGCAAGTGGCATGCTTATTACTAGTTTAGATCGATTTGCAACATCTACTATTTTACCCAGAGCCCAGGCCGGTATATTTGCATATGTTATTAGTAAGCTATCGCAAGTTGTGGGCAATAACGTAGCAAGTGCGGTAGCAGCAACAGGCCAAGGATTGCAAGCATTGATGAAACATGAAAGTCTAACACGAGAAGATAAGGATTTGATTGATGAATGGGTTAACACATTGCTAACATTGCCTGATGAGGTATTTTCACCAGCTGAAAAAAAGCAAGTCAGAAAAATTACAGGCATACAAGAGATATTGCAGGCTTCTTTAAAAGCTGAGAGTAGCAGTAGTCAGCCTAGCTTAAAAAGTGCATAGTAATATTTCGTGCTGAGCTGACTTAGTCTTTTAGTATAGCTAGAATTTTATCGTAATTTGGTTCATTTGTTAGTTCATCTACCAGTTGTGTGTAGATGACTCTCCCTTCTTCGTCAATAATAATGACAGCACGAGCTAACAAGCCGGAGAACTGACCTGATGTGATAGTAACGCCATAATCTGCGCCAAAATTCTGATGACGAAAGACCGAAACAGGTTGAACATTATTTAAATGTTCTGCTGAGCAAAAACGATGCTGTGCAAATGGCAAATCTGCAGAGATACATAAAATCAATACATTAGGGAGCTGAACTGCAATATCATTAAAGTTAACCATAGCACTAGCACAAGTTTTGGTATCTAAGCTAGGAAAAATATTTAAAATTATTTTCCTGCCCAAATAATTTTTCAGGCTAATTTCACTCAAATCAGTTTTAGTTACAGTAAAATTAGGTGCATATGATCCAACGCGAGGTAAAGTACCGACTATCTGCATAGGTGTGCCTTCGTACACGATATTAGGCATCACATATCTCCTCTTTTTTCTCCCTTATTTTCACATCATATCAGATTGTGAAGAGGTATACTAATAAGAGAGGCTTAGTATTAAGGATGGATTGCGTGAACTACTTGAAAGAAAAAACAATTCAGAATAAAGAAAGGCGGCAATTGCTAATGAGTTTTCCTTGTTTTTCTAAATTAACAGAAAAACAAAGTGAAGAGTTGGCGGATCTTTGCGTAGAAGTTATTTATGATCCTGGCGAAAAAATTGTTACTCAAAATGAGTTGGTTGATAGTATTTATATTATTGTTAGCGGGAAAGCAGAAGTAACCTACCAAGCTAATCATAAGAAAAAGATAAAAGAAATTCCTGTCGCAATCTTGGATGATGGGGAAGGGATAGGGCTAAATGATGCTGGGTTTTACTCAAAAACAGGTAGGCGTACAGCCACTGTAACAGCGATGACGAATTGTTACTTATTACGGATTGGCTTAAAAGAATTATATATATTTTTAACGCAAAACGATTTAGAGCTTTCCATGTATGAGCAGTCAGAAAAAATATTACGCATGCAACTCATTAAACAATCCTTGCCCTTTTCTAAGCTTTCTCATGACAGACTAAATTGGCTGGCTGATCGGGTTGTTGATGTTGATATCAAGGCGGGCGAGGAATTATTTCATAAGGGAGATTTGGGAGATAAATGTTATTTAATACAATCAGGCCGTATAGAAATAATTGATAAAGATGAGGCTGGAGATGAAAGACAGCTTGCCATTTTAAAGCCGCCAGTATTATTTGGCGAAGCAACATTAATTGCACGGGTACCTAGAAATGCAACAGCAAGAGCATTAGAAGACACGTCATTGCTTAGCTTAAAACATGCTTATCTGTCAGAGCTGTTAGAGTCAGAGGATAAAGTAGCTAGTACATTTATGACATTAATGCTTGATAGAAGCCAGCCACTAAGAAATAGTGACGTCACTGAGCATGAACAAATAACAGCAGATGGACAGCAGTTAACTATCTTAAAAAATAGTAAAAATAATAGCTATTTTAAATTGTCTGTTGAGGGACGCTATATTTGGAGTCAGCTCGATGGCAAGCATACCTTGCAAGATATCACAATGAATTTAGCAGAAAAATTTAATGTGTTTGCACCAGATATTGTTGCTGCTCTTATTTCTAAGCTGACTAAGTCAGGGTTTATTAGCAACATTGAAGTTGATCATCAGAGTCAAGGTAAGCCAAAAACATTTTTAGGTAAGATATCAGCTTGGATCAAGAACATACTAGAGTTTAAATATGCTTTTGGTGATGCAGATCCTTGGGTTAGTAGATATTATCATAAAGTAATACACTATTTTTTTAGCAAACGTAGCCAGATAATATTAGCTATTTTTTCTATTTGGGGTTTGTTTGCTTTTGCATTAAACACGCCAGATGTTTTACTATTTTTTAGCGTACAGCATGCTAGTTTTTTCCTATTACTAGGCTTGTTACCTCTGAGCTTGTTGGCCGTTGTGTTGCACGAGTTAGGTCATGCATTTGCGGTGAAAGCTTTTGGGCGCGAGGTGCATTATATTGGTGTGGGCTGGTATTGGTTTGGGCCAGTGGCATTTACTGATACAACAGATATGTGGTTGGCAACTAGACGGCCCAGAATGCTAGTCAATGCAGCTGGAATATATGTCGATTTGCTGGTTGCGGGATTGGCTTCTTTTTTGATGTTTGCCATCCCCAATCCATATTTGCAAGGCATGTTGTGGTTGTTTGCTTTGTATACGTATATTGGTGCTATCCGTATGTTAAGCCCTTTGCAGGAATTAGATGGCTATTATATTTTAAGCGATTGGCTAGAAAAGCCTAAACTTCGTCAAGCAGCCGTTCTATGGTTAGTAAAAGGATTGCCTAAGTGTTTACGAAAACCGGCGTTATTCAAAAAATATAAGGCAGAAATTCTTTACTGGGTTGCTTGCCTGATTTTTTTAAGCTTAGTCACGGCATTAACGCTACTAATACAAACATTCATCTTGAGTGTAATAGGCATTGCACCATCTAACCCTTACCTCGCTCTCATCTTGCCATTCTTGGTGGTTATTATTTCAAGCTTGAGTATTATTGGCGAAATCAGAAAAGCAGAAGAATTATAATCATCTAATTTTCATAGGTAATATAACCAACTCCTTGCCTAAGAAGTTTAAATTTCTTTGTAATGTAATGGCTGTCTCATTATGCAAGAAACGTGTAATGAAATTATCATGCTCGAAAATTAATTTGCTTGAGAAGAAAATACAGTTAGGATATTTTTTGTTAATTAGTTCAGCAAGATTGGTGAGTTCCTCTACGGTATCTGTGCCAAATGCAACATAACCTTCAGCTGCCATATTATATTGATGGCAGTAATCAACAAAGTATTTAAGATTACTATTCACTTCCTGTCTAAGTACTTCCAAGCTTTCTTGCCCGACAAAACTTTCTACATCAACAATGCCTGCGCTTAAAAAAATGAAATTGTGGAAGTGTCCAGGAAACATGCGGATGATATGTAAGAGAGTATGCATGGCAACCCCTGGGCTTTTGCCTAGCATGATAACAGCTGTTGCAAGTTTGGGATCAAGCGTACATTGACGAATAGGAAGATCTATTGGCTGTTTTAACTCAATATCAATTTTTGCCAATTTATGTTCGAAATGACGATAATATCGTTTAATCAACATGCAGATAAAAATAACGGTACAAGTCACTACAACAGTTAGCCAGCCACCTGATTCAAATTTAGAAATCAACGTGATAGCTAATATACTGCTTGTAATAGCAAATGCTAGAAATGAAAAACAAAGGCGCCATAACCAAAAAGGAGACGCCTTTTTGCGTTGTTTAGCCCAATACACACACATGCCAAATAGGGATAAGGAGAAAGTAACAAACACGTTAATACTATATAACACCACTAATAAAGTAACTTTACCATCACACCAAAGCAGAATAGCGATTGCAAAAATACCAAATAGGAATAAACCATTCTGAATCACTAGGCGGGTAGATAAATGGCGGAAACGAGATGGCATCCAGCCATCAATGGCCATATTTGCTAATACACTAGGACCAGCTAAAAAGCCTGTATTTGCTGCTACAAATAGTAGGCCTGCTTCTAAGAATAACGTGAGCAGTAGCATTGTTTTGCCAAATGTAGAATCACCCAGAATAGCATGAAAGACAGTCGCATTTAAGGTTTCA
The DNA here is from genome assembly GCA_964480845.1 of uncultured Coxiellaceae bacterium. Lineage (GTDB taxonomy): Bacteria > Pseudomonadota > Gammaproteobacteria > DSM-16500 > DSM-16500 > Aquicella. Next base: position 7,418 of record CAYZRM010000024.1, read on the forward strand.
CCAAAAACAGACTGGGGTTCCCATAATAAGAAGAGTAGCATCATGCCTGAGGCAGTGAGGCTCAAAGAGACAGCCATGTAAAACATGGTCCATTTACCGGTTGCAACGCGTGGTTCACGCAATCGGTTAACGTTATTTGAGACAGCTTCAAGGCCAGTATAAGTACCGCCACCTAAAGAGTAGGCGTGTAAAATCAAGGCGAGTACGGGCAATAAACCTATTGCTTTAATGGTTGAGCTTGTATCTTCTAGCGTATAGGGGATAATCAGGCTTAAACCTTGACGATGTGCAAAAATTCCATAAACAATGAGTGTAACGTGAACGAAAAAGAAGCCTAAGAAAATAGGTAATAAAAATTTTATTGATTCTTTCATTCCCCGCATATTTAACAATAGCAGTAGGAAAATCAGGCCTACTTCAGCCACTAACTTATACGCCAACAGACTAGTTGGTAATAGGCTGAAAAAAGCATCCATGGAACTGGCAGTCGAAACCGCAATTGTAAGTGCATAGTCAACAACTAGTGCTGCACCAGATACTAAACCAATATGGGGCCCTAATAGTTGAGAAGCAACTTTGTAACCACCACCGCCACTGGGAAATAATTCAATCACTTGGTTGTAGCCAATCGAAATCACAAAGATAGTGATAGCAGTTGCAATGGCAATATATAAAGCAAAGTGGTGGTGTGTTCCTAGGGCAAGGTATGCTTCTTCAGGACCATAACAAGATGAGGATAAACCATCTGCGCCTAATCCTACCCATGCCAAAAAAGCAACTAATGAAGCATGCTTCAAAATGTGAGGATGAAAAGGGTTAAGTTGACCACCGATGATGAGTTCTTTTAATTTGCGTGCAAAGCTCATAAAGCATCCTTGCTTAGCCCCGATGAGCTATCGGGGCAGATCTGTTATCTTAATTGGGTGTTTTTTTGTAAGCGCTCAATGCGTTTTTCTAAAGGAGGATGGCTAGATAATAGTGCCAGCCATGAGCTGTGTTGTGAGATTTTTAGAGCAGCTAGCGATGGTGCTCTTTCGTCTTCAACATCTGCTGTGCCTTGTAAACGTCTTAGTGCAGCAATCATATTATCTTTTCCTGTTAGCCGCGCACCGCCATTATCAGCACGATATTCTCGCCAGCGTGAGAAAGCCGCTACTAGAATGCTGCCTAGTAAGGTAAAAATAATATCAAATACAAAAGTCAGACCGTAAAAAGCGAGATGGGACATACCGCCTTCTTCCTTGTCATCTCCACGGGATAGTGCTGTTGAGATAGCAAATGCAACAATGCGGGATAAAAACATTGCAAAGGCATTCACTATGCCTTGAATAAGGGTCATGGTTACCATGTCACCATTGGCAACATGAGATATCTCATGGCCTAAGACAGCTTCTACTTCATTACGATTCATGTTGTTTAACAAGCCAGAGGAAACAGCTACTAAAGAACGATTTTTAGTGGGGCCTGTTGCAAAGGCATTCACTTCTGGCGAGTTGTAAATACCAACTTCAGGCATGGTTGTAATGCCTGCCTTTTTCGCTAGATTATGTACAATTTCTAGTAACTGGGCTTGTTGTGAAGTAGCTTGGTTAGGCCGGATAATCACAACACCCATCGCCATTTTGGCAACAAACTTAGACATTAATAAGGAAATAAAAGCGCCACCCATGCCCCATATTGCACAGAAATACATTAGTTGTTCATAATTTATGCCGTACGCAGTTAGATAGGAATGTAGGCCGAAAATACTAGTGACGATAGAAATAGTGGCAATCACTAAGACGTTGGTTAGTAAAAACAAGAAAACTCTTTTTAACATAGCATTACCCTCACTTTGATCAGGGTATTATATGCTTTTTATAGGCAGGATTATAGTGTTAAGCCCGCATTGTCTGCGGGCTTGGGTATTTATTATTCGGGCTGCATTCTTAATGCACCATCTAATCGAATGACCTCACCATTTAACATAGGATTCTCAATGATCTGACGTGCTAATAATGCATATTCTTCTGGTCTAGCTAAGCGTTTTGGAAAAGGTACCATGGCACCTAAAGAAGCCCGTGCTTCAGGAGGAATTTTGTCAAACATGGGTGTATCCACTAACCCTGGAGAAATGGTCATAACACGAATACCAAATTTAGCTAACTCCCTGGCAGCAGGTAAGGTAAGGCTGACAATGCCACCTTTGGATGCACTATAAGCAGTTTGGCCAATTTGACCCTCAAATGCAGCAACAGAAGCAGTGTTAATAATAACACCACGCTCTTCAGAATCACCGATAGTAGGTAAGTTTATCATGGCATTCGCGACGACACGCATCACATTAAATGAGCCAATTAAATTAATTTCAATGACATTACGAAATTCATCTAAGGGCATTGCGCCTTGCTTGTTCACCATCCGCCTACCATGGACTATTCCTGCGCAGTTAATTAAAATACGAGGTATGCCTAATCGTTCTTTTGTTTCTTCAACAGCTCTTTCTACGCTATCAGCTTTGGTGACATCGCAGGCAATTGCAATCCCATTTATATCAGAAGAAATTCTCTCTCCAGCTTCTTTATTTAAGTCAAATAAAGCGACTTTCGCACCATGCTGACTTAATAGTTTTGCAGTTGCAGCACCCATCCCCGATGCGCCGCCGGTGATGATAGCAACAGAATCTTTAATATCCATATCCTTTCTTCCTTAGGCAAAAGTAGTGTGAAAATCTATGTTAACATGACAGCCTATAATCACAATGCTATGATGCCTAAACAATGCTGTAGGGAGACAATTAATGAAGGTAATGGTCGCTGTAAAACGAGTAATAGATTATAAGGCAACTGTCAGAATAAAAGCAGATGGTTCGGGTGTAGAAACAGCTAATGTTAAAATGTCTATGAATCCTTTTGATGAGATTGCAATCGAAGAAGCTATCCGTTTAAAAGAAAAGGGAATAGTAACTGAGATAGTGGTTATATCGCTTGGCGCGGATACTTCACAGGAAGTATTAAGAACAGCGCTAGCAATGGGAGCTGATAGAGGAATTCTAATTAAGGTAGAACAAGCATTAGAGCCTTTAGTGTCTGCCAAAATATTGAAGCAAATTGCTGAAAAAGAAAATATTCAATTAGTGCTTTTAGGTAAGCAGGCAATTGATACAGATAACAACCAAGTTGGGCAAATGTTAGCTGGCTTATTAAATTGGCCACAAGCAACCTTTGCTTCCAAAGTAGAGTGTGATGCTAATAAAGTACAAGTTACTCGAGAAATTGATGGTGGTTTAGAAACCTTGGCGTTGACATTACCTGCTGTTATCACAACTGATCTTCGCCTTAATGAGCCACGTTATATTTCGTTACCTAATATTGTACAAGCAAAACGCAAAGTAATTGATGTGATTGCTGCAGATACCTTAAATATCAATTTAACTTCACCTGTTAGCCTATTAAAAGTGACAATGCCTGAAAAGTGTCGCCAAGGTGTGCGGCTTGAAAATGCTAACCAACTCGTCCAACGTTTAAAAAATGAAGCGCAGGTGATCTGATGAAAATTCTATTAATCGCAGAGCATGATAATCAGCAATTAAAGCCGGCTGTATTTAATACACTGACAGCAGCATTAATGTTGGGTCAACAAGTTGATATTTTAGTAGCAGGGAAAGATTGTAGTGCTGTCGCTGATCAGGCAGCTAGTTTACCTGTTCAGAACATATTGGTTGCAGATCATTCGGTATACCAGCATCAGTTGGCAGAGGCAATGGCTCCTTTAATTGCTGAGGTAGGTAAGCAATATAACTATATTCTAGCAGGTGCAACAACATTCGGTAAAAATATCTTACCTAGAGCTGCTGCATTATTAGATGTTTGTATGTTAAGCGATGTCGCAGAGATAATAGCAGCTGATACCTTTGTACGTCCTATCTATGCAGGTAATGTGATGGCGACAGTACAATTACAAGAAAAAATCAATGTACTGACTATCCGTACAACGGCATTTAAACCAACAGCAATGACCAATTCTAAAGTTGCGATTGAAAGAATTGATTATGTTGCGCATAACGAGCGGACTCAATTTGTTAGTCAGGAGTTAACGGTTTCCGCACGACCAGAATTAACAACAGCAAGGGTTGTTATATCTGGCGGGCGAGGTTTAAAAAGTGCAGCAAACTTTCATTTGCTAGAGAAAATTGCTGATCAACTAGGCGCTGCTATTGGCGCATCTAGGGCGGCCGTTGATGCTGGTTTTGCACCCAATGATTATCAAGTAGGACAGACAGGTAAAGTGGTTGCACCAGATCTGTATATTGCCGTTGGAATATCAGGCGCCATTCAGCATCTGGCCGGTATGAAGG
>CAYZRM010000024.1:11853-18468 GCA_964480845.1 uncultured Coxiellaceae bacterium
CTGTATATTGCCGTTGGAATATCAGGCGCCATTCAGCATCTGGCCGGTATGAAGGATAGTAAGGTAATCGTTGCTATTAACAATGACCCAGACGCACCTATTTTTCAGATGGCAGACTATGGCTTAGTTGGTGATTTATTTAGTATTTTGCCAGAATTAGAGAGCGAGTTAGAGAAAGTCTGAGGTGTAAGCCCGCGTAATGCGGGCTTTTTAAAGCAAGGATGACAGTTCTCTGTCATGTGTTATAATAAATTAGCAAATTGAACTAGTTAGCATAAGATATGGCCTATGCCCAATGATAAAATAACACAACAAGATGGGGATGAAATAGGAACGACCAGTGGTGGCGCAAGCGGCCAAGTTGAGTTCCAGAATTTTATTCATGCTGAGCAAGCACGGCGTGATGATTTATTGCCGCCAGATGAAATCAGACGATTGCTTGCAGTGAATAAAAATTTACATGAGACAAAAGTAAAAAAACAAAAAGCATTAAGGGATGAGCGTAAGGCACTTAAAGAAGGTCAAACGAATTTGCAGGATTATCGCCAAGGATTAGCGGAACAATCAAATTACAAACCTCACCCAATTCTAAGTGAGAAAGCTCAATTTAGTGGCCGTGATAGACAGGTGAACGATCTGCCTAATGAGAACATAGCGGACACTAATCCTAATGACCGTCATGAGCTTAAAAATAATTATGAAAAGAAATATCAACCTCAAAATGCACCTAAATTCACACCTAAACCTACGCCTTATGGTTCATAATAATGTCATTAGCTGATGCTATTATACGCCAAGATGTACATGCAATAGAGCAAATGCTGCGTCACGAGGATATTAACGGTTTAGATGAATATGGGTTCACGCCTTTAATTGAAGCAGCGATTATTGATAGTTTGCAAATGACAAAGTTGCTTTTGCAGAAAGGTGCAGATGCTAACGGGAAAGATGTGACCGGTGCTACGGCACTACATTGGGCTGTTGAAAATAATAACTTAGCACTATGTGAGCTGTTATTAAAGAATGATGCAGATCCCAATTCATATAATTTAGCAGGCCAACCTGTTTTGGTAATGCCAACATTACGCCGTCAACCAGAGTTAAAGCGTTTATTACTGAGTTTCGGCGCCGATCAAGTATTTACAGATGATTATATCAATACTAAGCTTTTGGGTCATATGTTTGAATTGGTTGGTAATGTGGACATAGTAACGCCGGCTAACCAATACGTGGATGTCGATTTTGAAGGTTTTTTTCTAGAAGTGACTTTAGGTCTGGTAGCTGACTCTTTATATCATTTTCAAAATCATTTTGCAGCTAGACAATTAAAACGTTATTCGACCATCTCTAAGTCTATTGTTAGTATGATGCAGCGTGCCACGCGATTAATTAAATTCCAACAGTATCAAGTGAATCTAGCCAAGCATATGCAGGAGATTGATGAACTTGTTATGCAAGATCCCTGCATTATCCCAGTCGGATACGAAGGGCATGCTATTACCTTTATAAGATTTGGCGAATTATGGATAAAATGTGATAGGCGAGAAGATAGCCGTTTATATGATAATGTGATGATTTATCAAATCAATAATATAAAGGCATTAACACCCAATTTAATCAAAAGCCTTGTTTATGTTAAGCAGTCACATGATTTTATTAATCACGAGCTAGATAGGCTACTAGGTTTGACTCCCATTACTGAGATTAAAGTAGAGGCACAGATTAGCGGAAATTGTTCGTGGGCAAATGTAGAGGCTACTATTCCAGCTCTTTTCTTTCTTATTTTGATGCAAACAAACCAAGATGAGAAATCTGCTCATTACTTCAAGACACTCTCACTAAGCTATTTTCATCGATGGCGAGAGTGGAATAAAGACAGAGCGCTACACCTATGTATTGAGAGTTTTAATAATGGAGATGCAATTAGAAGAGCCTCTAAAGCTGAAATATTAGCTGCTATTTTATTCCAAAGTTGCCAACGGATGGGTCCTAACGATAGAAAGCGTAGCGAAGAAATATTATCCACGTTAGTTGGTTCAAAATATGAGTATGTTCTTAGAAACTATCTGCAAGTCTATTTCTATCAATCGAATACAGACGAAGGCAGGCGTTTTTATGAGCTGATGAAAGAAAATAATATCATTAATTAGGCTAAGCAAAATGAAAGAATTGTTTCTGGTTTTGAAAGATAAAATAAAGTTATTATGCCAAAGTGAAAAGTTGGTTAATGCATCAAGTATCATTTCTTTACTAGATGAAATTAAATACTCAGATTTGACCCCACAAGATAAGATGAGCCTAATTAACTTTTCATGCGATACCCCGGTAGATTCATTAATTAACTTGGTGTTTATATCACATAATATGAATGTTATTAATTCCTTCTATAATTTTCTGGTTTGGTTTAATAAACAAGGGATATCTTATGACATTATTTTAGAAAAAATGTTTTTTAAAAAGTCAGAAAGAATGCTTAATCCATTGGCTCTTGCTAAGAACAAAGATGAATTATATGTTTATTTATGTATTTTGAAAAACATCTACTCCTATTGTTCTGATGGGAATACCCGAGATTTTCTGAGGAATTATTTGCTGTTTCCTAGTATTGACATATCTGGGTCTAAATGCAGTTTGGTTGATTTTATATTGCGTTCTGGAGAGCCAAGTTTTGTATATGCTTTAATTGATCTAGATGTTTTGAAAGAGCAAGACTATCTTCTTTTCGAGAAAGAGGTTGATACCATATGTTGCTTTTTAGAAAAGAGTGTGGAGTTATCTAGGGATAAATATGTGATAGGAAGATTAATCATTACTATTCTTTCAAATCCAGGAAACCCTTTCCACGTGCTTTTCTCCTTAAGCCAACCTAATAATCCGATTCTTACCAGACTAAATGGGGTAATTAGTAAGCTAGATATGGAAAGAGAGTTGGCAATTGCTTGTGCTGCTTTTCACTTAGATGTCGATGATTCTATTGGGGCTGATTCTTGCGTATCTACCGAATGTGATTCAGAAGATCCTTTTGAGTCAGATAGCAATACGGAGGAAGACCAACAGGAGAATGATGTGGCTATCCCTTTATTACACGAAGTCAGCACGCCTGCTAAAAAAGAGCCAGTAAAAACTGTATGGAATCGCGTGCATAATGGTTTAATCGGGCTATTTACACCTTCTCCCGAGAAAAGAAGCCAAAATGTAAAAGCCAATTTTGACTATGAAAAATTATCGCCAAATAAAGAAGATGATCAATGTTTGCCATTTCATGATAGGTTATAGTCTTGGCATTTGTCTGCTAAGAAATACTCAACTAGTGTTTGGTTTTTTATCCAGATGGCTAGTTTCTCTTCTAGGTCAAATTTTTCATCAATAGCTAATGTTGTCTTTAACGCATCAGCTAATGATTTTCCGTCTTGCATCGCTTTTAGTATGGTAAAGTCAGCTAATGATAATGGTGCTAAGCATATTTCAAGCTCTCGTCGTATGATGAGTAGATAGCTGCCGCCTGCATTTACATCAATCTGCTCAATCATGTTGTTTTTACAGGCCTCAATAATTGTAAGAATAGGGTAGTAAAACTTCATTAATTGGCTTGATGGGTGCATGACTAAATAGAGCTTTTCATACTGTTCTGGTATTAATGCATTCAGCATCTTCCAGTCAATACTTTTTGTGTCTGCGGCAATACGGGCAAGATGACAGGCCCATTCGAATTCAGCTACTTCGGCTAGATAAATTAATTCCTTAACAGGAGGGAATTCAGACAAAAATCCTCCTAAGTATTCGCCATATTCATGTACGTTACCATTACGCGCAGGGTATTGTTTAATGTATTCTTTTGCGCATAATTTAAAAAAATCCTTTCCAACTAGTTGTGCAACTAAAGGATAGGTCGATTGTAAAACATGCGTGAGCTGGGTAAACCGATTTTGTTGGTGTATAAACCAGTTCTCTGCTGGGCTAACCAACCCATCTGCTGGTAATTGGTTAAGTAATCGTTCAGAAAATTCAGATTGTAGGTTTAGTAGCTGCATACGCTTCTCTCAGTATTTTCTCTGTTTGATAGGCTTCTAGGCATAATGTATCTAATGAAGGTAAGTCATTATTCCATTCAATGATGGTTGGTATAGCACCAAATTGCTTGATAGCCTGCCTATATAAGTTGGATACAGCGGGCACAATCGGCCGATCACGGCTGGCAATTAATATTTCTTTCTTGTTAATGTGCGTACTTGAGAAGCCAGACAAATGAATTTGCTGTACTAATTCTTTAGGAATATGAGATAAATAATCAATTGCATCAAAATGTAAATTGATTGCACTGATATAGATGCTGGTAATATCTAGTAAAATGCCACAACCTGATTCTTGAGCAACAGCTGTTAAGAATTCCCATTCACACATCGTGGATGCGTCAAAAGTAATATAATTGGCAATATTCTCAATGAGAATTTGCCTTTGAAGGTAATCTTGTGTTTGTTTAATACGCCCAACGACATGTTTCAGGGTATCTTCAGTATAAGGTAGTGGTAAAAAATCGTGGAAATAATGCCCATCTACTGATGACCAGGATAGGTGGTCAGAAATTAAGCATGGTTCAATTCGATGAACAAGATCACGTAATCTTTTTAATTGTTGCCAATTTAAATCATCGGCAGATCCTAGAGACAGGCTGTTGCTGTGTAGGCTAATGGGATAGTTCGCTCTTGCCTGTGTTAAGGTTTGTAGTAATTTTCCACCATCAACAAAGTAGTGTTCACTGGGTACTTCTATCCAGGCAACGCCTGGCCGGTTTGCTAAGAAGGTTGCATGATGAGGTGATCTCAGCTCTATGCCGGTCAGCTGTAATGTTGATTTCACACCCATGTCCTCTTTAGATAGAAAGATTTCTAACATGTTAATTTTCTCTCAGATTGTTTAAAAAAGATAGAGGATAGATCAGGTAATCTCCCTTGGTAATGTGAGATTTATTTAGTAGAACCCCTAGGTGTTTTGCTGCATAGTATTAGTTACATTTTTTTCTGGTGAATATGATGAATAAAATTGAATGGATGCGTTTTTATTTATTGACGATATTAGTAGGTTTGATAGCAGGCGCGGGTGCCATTTTCTTTCGCGATCTGATAGGATTTTTCCATAATCTCTTTTTCTATGGCACCTTCTCTACTAGCTATGATGTATTAAAGCATGCGCTGCCTAGTGTTTGGGGTCCAGGCGTTGTATTTGTGCCTGTTGCGGGTGCAATCCTTGTTGCTTTTCTTGTGAAAAATTATGCGCCTGAAGCAAGGGGGCATGGTGTACCTGAAGTGATGGAGGCTATTTATTATAAAAAAGGTATTATTCGGCCAGTAGTTGCTATCGTAAAAGCGATTGCTTCATCCATTTCCATTGGAACAGGTGGTTCTGTTGGACGAGAGGGGCCTATCATTCAGATAGGTGCTGCTTTTGGTTCAACGCTAGGGCAGATATTTAAAATAACAGACTGGGAACGTATTACACTGATTGCTTGTGGTGCTGGTGGAGGTATTGCTGCAACCTTTAATACGCCGTTTGGCGGCATTTTGTTTGCATTAGAGATTATGTTGGTAGAGTTTAGTATCAGGACTATGATGCCAGTCATGATTGCAACGGCTACTGCAACAGCTATTAGTTATACTGTTTTTGGTGATCAGCCATTTTTACCATTTGATTTGAGTATGATTAGTGTCTTGACGTTGCCAACATGGAGTATGTTTTTATTTTTGAGTGTCGCTATAGGGATGGCAGCTGCCTTATTCATTACAGTCATTTATATGGCTGAAGATATTTTTGATTTAGTACCAGGCGGCTATTATGTTAGACATGTGCTAGGTATGTTTTTAGTTGGTATCAGTCTTTATTTAATGATGCAATTTTCTGGGCATTATTATTTGCAAGGTGTGGGTTATGCAACGGTGATGGATGTATTATCCGGTTTATTACTGCATCCAGGATTTTTAATGCTATTAGCTGGTTTAAAGATGCTAGATACGGCACTGACATTAGGCTCTGGTGGCTCAGGCGGTGTTTTCTCACCGCTACTATTCATTGGTGCAACATTGGGTGGTGGATTGTCTACTTTTATTCCTTCCGAGCATCCTATATTGTTGATGCAGATAGGCGCATTGGCTGGTATGGCAGGGATGATAGGCGCAGCTACCGGCGCATCGCTAACGGCTATTATTATGACAGCGGAGTTAATACAAAATTTTAATATTATTTTGCCATTGATGGCCATTGTCGTTATAGCGGATTTAGCTAGAAGGGCATTCATTAAGAGTAATGTCTATACACTAAAGCTTTTTAGGCGGGGTGATCAGGTGCCAGAAATATTCTATAAAAAGGTGTAGCCCGCCTACAGTGCGGGCTTCCAATCCCATACAGCATCTTATGTTTTTTGCGCGCAATAGGTATCTCGTAAGACACGGCGCATGATTTTATTAGATGCTGTTTTAGGTAAGGTTTCTACCATAACAATATCGTGTATCCTAAATAGAGGATTCAATTCTGTATTAATTCGTTTTTGCATGTCTTTTAATAAGGCTGCTTTATCTAATCTTGCAGTGACAGCTGCATAAATGACTAGCAGGCTAGGTCCAT
>CAYZRM010000024.1:18568-20417 GCA_964480845.1 uncultured Coxiellaceae bacterium
GCTTTATCTAATCTTGCAGTGACAGCTGCATAAATGACTAGCAGGCTAGGTCCATTATTAGGTGGTGAAACAGCAATCGCAGCTACTTCTAGTATGTTAGCCATATTGGCTAGTGCGCGCTCAATTTCTGCAGCACTTATTTTGATACCACCTAGATTCATTGTGTCATCAGCCCGGCCTAAAATACTGAAGTGTCCGCTAGCTAGGCGCTGTATTTGGTCACCATGCCGACGTAATACTTGTCCTGATTCTGCTGCTGGCATTTTGCTGAAATAAACTGTCTGGTGATCCGCATTAAGTAGGGTTGTCGATAAGCCAATAGAGGGTGGAATAATCGCAACCTCTCCCGTATCACTTACTTGGCCAGTGTCATCTAAGATCCGTATATCAAGCCCAATTGTTGGACCTGTAAATAAAGACGGATAGTTTTTTTCAATGACAGTACTTGAGAGATAAGCACCGCCAATCTCGGTGCCACCACAATATTCAATGACGGGTTTATAACCTGCTAAGGACATTAAATACAGCATATCAGTTGGATTTGAACATTCGCCTGTTGAACTAAATGCTTTAATCGATTGCCAATTGAGGCCATGCATGCAATTTGTTTGATGCCAATATGCAACTAACGTTGGGACTAACCCTAACATAGTGACCTTGGCATTTTGTATGAATTCACCAAAGATACGATCTTTAGGTGCTTCGGTATAAAGCGCAATGCTAGCATGATTAATGAGTGCAGCAAATACTAACCATGGCCCCATCATCCAGCCTAGGCTAGTTGGCCAAGCTAATACATCGCCGGGTTGAATATTCTGGTGAAAATAGGCATCCGTTGCCGCTTTAATGGGAGTGGTATGATTCCATACGATGGCTTTTGGTTCGCCAGTGGTACCTGAGGAAAATAAGATGTGACAAGCATCCATGGGATTGCAGGGAGTGCTATCAAATTGTGTTTTTTGGCTTAAAAATAGCGGCCATGCGATATCCTCTGAGCGTAATGGAGTAGCTGGGTTGAATAAGGATAAAACAATCGCATTGATTGGTAGCGTTTTGACTTTTTCATAAAGAGGTTGATACTTGCCAGACCAAAGCGTCATATCTTGTGTGAATACCAGTTTAGTATTGGCTATGTTAAAGCGCATTAACATTTCTTGTGCAGAAAAACTGTCTGGCACAGTCACGGCACATCCACCCATTTTGATGATGCCTAAATAGATTGCAACAGCTTCTTTATTCATTGGCATTGCAATGCCAATCGCATCACCAGCTTGATAGCCTTGCTCAATTAATCCATTTGCTACTTGATTAGTGAGATGATTAAGAGCTTGATAGCTCATGCTTTGTAATTGTTGTTTTTCATCTAGGTAGATAATAGCTGTTTGATGATCGGCAGTTGTAAAACAGCTATCGGTGATATTAATTTTTGCTTCAAAAAACCAAGAGGGGGTTGTTGGGTCAGTGAAAGAGACAATTTTGTTAGCGGTTTTTTTGAAAACAATCGGTAAAGTAGTCGCGACTTTAGCCCAAAAATCTTGATAGTGTTGAATAGCCCACTGTTTGAATTCACCAAGTGACTTTATTTTTACTGTATCCATGAATTTTTTAATGTTTGAGGTGGTGACAATTTCGTCAGTTGGTAGCCAAGCTGGTGCACTCTCAGGATGACTGTGCCAATCAGGGTAAATAGCTTGGAAAACAGATAGTTGTAATTCAAAGGATTCGCTTTGGAAAGCAGGTGACTGAGAGATAATTTGCCAAGTAATTTCTGTCGGATGGGATGCGAGTAAATCGGTTGCTTTTGATATCCATGCGCAGGCCACAGGTGAGGTGTCCATAGTATATCTGT
>CAYZRM010000024.1:20517-26023 GCA_964480845.1 uncultured Coxiellaceae bacterium
GTTGCTTTTGATATCCATGCGCAGGCCACAGGTGAGGTGTCCATAGTATATCTGTCCTAGGTGGGATAGAGAGAGTCTGAGTAAATACTGTGCTGCATATATATGCAGCACAGTTCAGGGTGTACTAATCTAGCATACCGTACTGTTTTAATTTCTTGCGCAAGGTGCCACGAGAAATGCCTAAAATTTGTGCCATTCTAACTTGATTATAATGGGTGTGGTTAATCAGCACTTCTAATAAAGGACGCTCAATTTCTTCAAGAAGGATATTATAAAAATCGATAGGTTGTTCGCTGCCGATGTTGGAGAAATAATTGCGCAAAGTGTCTTTGACGATTTGCTTTAATGTAATAGTCTCTAGCTCGCCAATCGTCGCCATATGTTTATTCATTTAAAAAACTCCATACTTTCCATAGTGTTACAAGATCTATCCATGATAGTGACAGACACAAACCTCTATTTGCATAGAGGTTCACATGTTAATACTGGGATAGGTTACAACGTTTCAGTGGTATCAGCAGCTTCTGTGATGTCATTAGCTTGCATATCTTCAGCAGTGTGTTGCTTCATGTGTTGCTGTTCCATTGCTTGTTGTTTTCTAGCAGCAATTGCTTCGCTTTTTTGCTTTTTAGCTGCCGCTTTAGCTGCTGCTTTAGCTGCTTTTTTTGCTTTCATTTTTTCTTTTTCTTTCTTGAGTGCTTTAGCAGCTGCTTCTTTCTCTTGCTTAGACCATTCTTTTTCAAACTGGCTCATATGCTTGTTTAAAGCAGCCATTTTCTTAGCTTTAGCTTGTAGTTCGGTCATGCTAACGCCACATTCTTTAATTTCTTTGGTATGGGCAATTTCAGTTTTCATTAAATCAGCATGGGATTTTTTAACAGCAGTTAGTTGTTTTTTGCCTGCAGCGGTCTTAATTTTGCCTGCTGCTTTAATGCGTTTTTCAGAAGATTTAATTTGTTTTGCTAATTTAACCAGCGCACTTTTAGCTTTGGTTTCTTTTTGGGTTTGGTTAGCAATTTCTTTTTTGATGCTGGCAATCAACTTAGCTGGCGCGTCTTGAAAGTCTTTTTCCATTTGATGGATATTCATTGTTGTTGCTTTAGCCATCGTTTTAGCAGGTTTTGCAGACTTAGCAGTAGTAGTGCGTGTAGTAGAACGCTTAGCAGGTTTTTTGCGTGACATGTTTAATATCCTTTGAGGTCTATTGGACTAAGAGGTTAAAATTTAACATCGAATTAACGTAAAAGTCTACTGGCAGAAGATAGTTTCTATGGCCAGTTTTTAAAAACAAGATTATTCCATCGTTCAGCAAAGATTTTTTCGCTAATTTGTTCTGTATTGATTTAAACCGGATAACTCTTTAAAGTACACTTTTGTGGTTTGTCTATCTATCTCGTGATGGAGTTTGTGTTAAATGACTAATGCTAGTTTAAAAGAACAGTTACAAGCGGTGGCGTCTCAGTTATCTGATAAGGTAGCAAAAGATCAAAAACCTAAAAAAGCATTCCGGCCAGTGGATAAAACGAAACCCAAATGGTTAGAACATGCTCAGTACGGGGTGGAGTTACTTAAGGCTTATTTTCCTGAATGTTTCCGGGAAATGAATGATGTTAAGCCACTAAAAGTAGGGATTAAACAAGATTTAGTAAAACGACTAAGCACTTTAGAAAATATTGTCACAGAAGATAAGGCGTGCATGGTAAAAAGCTTAGCTTACTATGTTAATACAGCTAGCTATCATCGAAGTGTGGTTGCGGGTGCGACGAGAGTTGACTTGGATGGGCAGCCAGCTAGTGAAGTCACCGCCGAAGAAGCAAAGTATTCTGTTGACCGCCACCAAGCAAAACTACAAGCGAAAGTCAGCGTTAATAAAGATGCTAAGCTGTAAAAATAATTATCATAATTGAGGTGTTGCATGAGCCAGCAGCTATCTAGGCGTATTTCACCCGTTACTTTATTTATGCTGAGCTTAAATGGCATTATTGGGTCTGGATGGTTATTTGCGCCTATGTATGCGGCTAAGATTGCAGGACCTGCCGCCATCTTTTCTTGGATGATTGCTGGGTTAGCTGTTGTTCTGATCGCGTTTACCTTCGCAGAATTATCGACTATGTTGCCTGTTGCAGGGGGTACAGCCCATATACCACAGCTTAGTCACGGAGCCTTTGCTAGTTTTATCTTAAGCTGGATTGCTTGGATTACCATGTTGTTAATGGCGCCCATCGAAGTTCAAGCTGTTTTGCAGTATGCCTCTCTGTATTTTACTTCGTTAATGCATGAGGCAAACGGGGTAATGGTGATGGATATATGGGGGTATGCTTGGGCGGCAATCTTAATGTTTGGTTTATGCGTGATCAATGTGCTGAGCTACCGTGGCTTGATGCGCTTTAACTTTGTCCTTTTCGTTTTTAAATTTAGTATTATTTTGCTCACTATTTTTATGATTGCTGGAACAAAGTTTAATGCGGCTAATTTTAACGGTGCGTGGGGCGCCCTTAGCTCAACGGAAGGTTTACAGGCTATTTTTAGTGCTATTGCCACCGGTGGTATTGTTATGGCATTTAACGGCTTTAAGAGTGGTGTTGAGCTGGCAGGCGAAGCAAAGAATCTGAAAGTAGCGATTCCTCTTAGTACGGTTGGGTCGGTAATGGCCTGTTTGCTACTGTACCTTGGGTTACAGGCTTCTTTTATTGGTGCTTTAGATAACTCGGCTATTGTGCAGGGCTGGCATCATCTTAATTTTACTGGTGATGCAGGACCTTTCATTGGATTAGCAGCTGCAATTGGTCTATTTTGGTTGTTGAAGTTATTGTATGCTAATTCTGTCGTCTCACCATTAGGTGCAGGTTTAATCTATGTGACAGCAACCGCACGCATTTTATATGCTATGAGCCGTATTGGTTACGTGCCTAAGATCTTTTCTCGTTTAAATAACCAACGTTTTCCTGTTTGGGCGATTGCGCTGAATTTCGTTTTAGGGATGCTTTCTTTCTTACCGTTGCCTGGTTGGCAAGCCATGGTGAATTTTATGGTATCGGCCATGGTGATTACGTATGCAATGGGACCTATTGCATTACTTTGTTTGCGATTAACATTGCCAGATAGGGCACGACCTTTTAGGCTGCCTGCCGCTCCTATTCTTTGCACCTTAGCTTTCTATTTCTGTAATTTATTTAGCTACTGGACGGGCTGGGATACCATTTCAAAGTTAGCAATGACCTTATTGGCCGGTTTAGGTTGTTTCATGCTGGCTTATTTACGTGGCAAAGTTGTTATTCAGAAGCATGAATTACGATCCGCCTTGTGGATAGTTCCTTATTTAGCAGGGTTGGTTGGTATATCTTATTTAGGCTCTTTTGGCGGGAAGCATATTCTGCCATTTGGCTGGGATTTTGTCGTGATTGGATTATTTAGTATCGCCATTATGCATTTGGCAGTTAGTAGTAGAGCTGCATTAAATGCGGATGATGTGACAGCGATGTTAAATGCCGAAGCTGCTTGATATGGTCGGGTATTAAGTAATTTATGGCAATGATCATGGCAGCGATATTTTGGAATCAGTAGTAAATTAAAATGCCCCCGCTACATATGGATTAAATAACAAAGGAAACAGTCATGGATGACATCGTTAAACTAACAAAACCTGTCCCAGGTATTCTACAAATCAGCTTGAATCGCCTTGAACAACTAAATGCACTAAGCCAGCCTGTCTTAGATCGTTTGTCTCAGCTATTTGATGAAGCTAAATTAGATACTTCTGTTAAAGCCCTATTGTTAACTGGCGAAGGTAAAGGCTTTTGTGCGGGTGCTGATATTAAACAATTGGCTAGTCTCACTGCTCCGCAAGGCGCTAAATTTGCAGCTTACGGTCAGGAAGTATTCCGTAAACTGGAAACCTTAGGCAAGCCTTCTCTTGCTGCTATTCACGGATTTGCTTTTGGTGGTGGTTGCGAGTTAGCTATGTCTGCTACATTGCGAATTGCTGCGCATAAAACCGTATTTGGGCAACCTGAAATTAAACTAGGCGTTATTCCTGGGTTTGGTGGTACACAACGATTAGCTCGTTTAATTGGTAAGGGTCGTGCTTTAGATATTTGCCTAACAGGTCGTCGTTTTACGGCAGAAGAGGCATTGCAGTGGGGAATGATTACTGAGTTATGCTCGCCAGAAGAATTGAATAATCGTGCAATCGCCTTGCTAACAGAATTGACTCAACTAAGCCCTACTGCTTTAGCCAGTATTATGACAACGATTGATCAAGGGTTTAATTTATCACTTGATGATGGACTATCATTAGAGGCGGCACACTTTGGATTATGTTGCGCAACAGCAGATAAAAAGGAAGGTGTTAGTGCCTTTTTAGAAAAACGCACTCCTGTATTTAGTGGTGAATAAATGCTAGAAAATCCTCCAGTTTTATTTGAAGAAATGAAAGGTAAAGGTGGTGATCTAGGTATCATTATATTGAATCGCCCAACTGTACTGAATTCTTTAAATTACGAAATGATTCTCCTGATGGCTGCACAGCTAAAAGAATGGGCGGCAGCAGCACATATTAAGGCTGTTGTCATTAAAGCCGTAGAGGGTAGAGCATTTTGTGCTGGTGGAGATTTGCGTTTACTGTATGAGCGCCGTGCGCTTAATGATCCAGCAGCAACACGCTTTTTTGAGGAAGAGTATCAGCTTAATCGTTTAATTTACCATTATCCTAAGCCGTACATTGCTTTTCTGGATGGTATTACAATGGGTGGTGGCGTTGGTATCTCTTTGCATGGGTCGCATCGTATTGCAACGGAGCGACTACTATTTGCTATGCCAGAAACAGGAATAGGGTTTTTCCCTGACGTAGGCGGTACACATTTTTTGCCGCGCTTACCTGGAAAGGTAGGGTATTACTTGGGTTTAACTGGTGCAAGAATCAAAACAGATGATAGTGTTGCAATTGGACTGGCAACGCATAAAGTGCCAAGTAGTGCATTGCCAACTTTATTAAATCAATTAGCCAATAACCATTTAACTAATCATGCAGCAGTCTCAGCTATCATAGATTCATTTACTGTTACTGCAGTGGAGTCTAGTCTATTGCGGCATCAGGTTATTATTGATCATTGTTTTGATGCAATCCATATGGAAGATATTATAGAAAATCTTAACGCTACTCATTCTGCTATCTCAGTGGAAATATTAAAGATGTTACAAAGTAAATCGCCAACGAGTTTGAAAGTCACGTTGAGTGCTTTGATACGAGGGCATCAATTGGATTTTGATGCAGCGATGGAGCAAGAATTAAATTTAACTAAACATTTTTGTGCGCAGCATGATTTTATGGAAGGTATACGTGCATTAATTATTGATAAAGATCAATTACCTGTTTGGCAGCCAGCTAAGTTAGAAGGAGTGACTGCACGGCTAGTCGAAAATTATTTTAAACCAGTAACATCATAATAAATATGAGATTTATTTCATTAGTGAAATGTCAATCAGAAAATTTAAATTTTTCTAAACT
>CAYZRM010000025.1:0-25217 GCA_964480845.1 uncultured Coxiellaceae bacterium
AACCCCATCAATCCCACCCCAAACCAAAGCAAGGAAGAGCCAAATTGTTTATATATAAACATTCCCAGGGTAGGAGTAAGCGCCAGCGGCATAGACATTAATGCACATGTAGTTAACCCAAGATATTTTCCTCTTGATTCAGTAGGTGCAATTTTTACCACATAATCAAAAAGAAATGGAAATGCCACCATCTCACCAATAGTGATAAGCATAATTGATAGAATTGCGTAATTAAAATTAGAACAAAACGGTAATATAAAATACCCAAGAGATATTATTAGCCCACCCACACCAACAATACGTAACGAATTAAATTTCTTTAAAAAAGCTGTTATTTGCATTTGAAATAAAATGATAAGCAAGCCATTTGCTCCCAGTATTAAACCTATCTTTGATTCCGAAAGAAAATACTTCTCTTTAAGAAAATATGGATATACGTTAAATAAAAGGAAAAAGCATGAACCGATCAACAAAATCAGTAGAAGCAAAGCAAGGAATGATGCATTACGCCAAGGTGATAAATTTTCTTTATAATTTACCGGGGCAGAAATACCAGATGATTTATTTCTTTTATAAAAAAATAGTAGCAAAACAAATGATGCAATAATGTTCGCTATACCATCCACCCTAAATAGCCATGCATAATTAATTGTCGCAAATATACCGCCAAGCATAGGACCTATCGCACTCCCTAGATTTAACGCTTGATAGTTTAATGCATATGATTGAGCTCTATTGTCAGGCGAACTATGCTGGGCAATGTTAGATCCAGTTGCTGGCCTAATGCCAGCCGTTACACAGCCAATTAGAAATATAATTACTATGATTTCAATCTTCATTTGAAAAAATTCAAGAGCAAAATATAAGATTCCAGCCATTAACAAACCAATACTCTGAATGCTTAGGTATCCAAACCTATCGGAAAGAATTCCCCCAATATAAGAACCTGCGACCTCCCCCAAACCATAAAAAGATAGCATTTGCCCTGCCAGCATTATGTCAAAATTTAATTTCTGAGTTAAATATAAGGGCAAGAATACTAAGACCATACTTCCACTACGACTAATTAAAGTAATGGAGGCGAGCAGCCATATGGTTGAAGGAATATTTGAATAAGGATTTTTCATAATAACCGCATGTAAATTTTACAGATGGTGAATATATCATTTTATGTAGACACTTAACATCACCCATTACTATTGATCAAAAATAAGGCGGAAAGCGATTAACATCGATTTAAATGATGCTAATAGCTCACTTTGTGACTAAAATCTTTGACAAAACTCACAATACCCCAACTGATGCAATATGAGAATAGCGCACCAAATCCCCACATAAAAAAGCCTTCATTGTGATAAATCAACTCTCTCCCAAATAAGGGGGCACTTTAATCATAAATAACTTACCTTAGTCAAAGTAGTATGCATTGATCTGAGCAGTACTTATCGGCAGCTAGTCAAATAATACCTTCCTAATGCTAAAATTGTTGCTGATCGCTTCCATGTCGTTCGATTAATGCATCACATGTGTATGCAAACCTATCAGAGTATTGACCCTTCTATTAAGAACAAGCGGGGCATCCTAGCTGCACTCCGTACCAACCCAGGAAAGCTGTCTCAGAAGCGGTTAATGAAGCGAGATGACTACCTGGCGAAGCAACCTGTGATTGCTGCTATCTATCGCTTCAAACAGAAGCTATATCGAATCTTAATGATTTTATGTATTTTTAGTTAGCAATTCACAAAATAAAACCCCTACAAGAACCCCAATGAAGAACCTGATGGTTTTTTAAGCAAAAACCTTAGATAAGTGCTTGATTTTATTTAATGGGCCGCCACAGGATCGAACTGTGGACCCGCTGATTAAGAGTCAGCTGCTCTACCAACTGAGCTAGCGGCCCAAAAGATGGGGTGAATGACGGGACTCGAACCCGCGACAACCGGAATCACAATCCGGGACTCTACCAACTGAGCTACATCCACCATCAAGATTGCCAGAGAGGATTCTCTGATATTTATCGCGCCCGGCAGGACTCGAACCTGCTACCCTCGGCTTAGAAGGCCGATGCTCTATCCAAATGAGCTACGGGCGCAGCTTGTACTTTTTTTTCTGAGACTCTGTGTTCTTTTCGGGGTAGAGGGATTCGAACCCCCGACATCCTGCTCCCAAAGCAGGCGCGCTACCAGACTGCGCTATACCCCGATTGCGTTTAGCAATTGAATGCGGATCATACTCATCTATTACAAAATCGTCAATGATTCTTATGCAAAATATTGTATAATATCCCCATAAAAATTATCGGATTACTCAATGACAGCTCAAGTTATAGACGGAAAGGCAGTTAGCGCTCATCTCAGAGCAAATATCAAGCAATGCATTGCGCAAAATCTGGCCGACGGTAAGCGGCAGCCTGGCCTGGCCGTGATCCTTATTGGCGAAGATCCAGCTTCTACAGTCTATGTGCGCAATAAGCGGTTAGCCTGCGAAGAGGCCGGCATCCACTCCGCCTACCACCACTTACCCACCTCTATTACTGAAAATGAACTCATTGAACTAATATATACACTCAATCATGACCAAAAAATAGATGGCATCTTATTGCAACTTCCCCTACCCACGCATATTGATGCAGACAAGGTCCTAGAACATATCTCCCCTCATAAAGATGTCGATGGCTTCCACCCCTATAACCTAGGACGATTAGCGCAGCGACGCCCCTTATTAACACCTTGTACGCCTCGCGGCATCATGCTCTTACTCGAACACATAGGCCAACACTATCATGGCAAAGAAGCAGTTATTGTAGGCGCATCCAACATTGTTGGGCGCCCCATGGCGCTTGAGTTATTAATGACTGGCGCAACTGTCACTGTCTGCCATAGCAAAACCCTAGATATCTCTCGCCACGTTAAACAAGCCGATATTCTCATCTCTGCAGTAGGTAAGCCTGGCTTAATTAAAGGCAGCTGGATCAAAGAAGGCGCAACAGTGATTGATGTAGGCATTACCCGACTGGCTGACGGCAGCCTAACCGGCGATATTGAATTTCAAGCCGCGAAAGAACGCGCTGCCTGGATTACACCCGTTCCTGGTGGCGTTGGCCCAATGACAGTCGCCGTCTTGCTCAATAACACACTACTCGCTGCAGGTTATGACAGTCATTTCACCACTTAATTGGGGTTTACCATAATTGCAGCCTGATCTTGGCCAACAGTATACTCATATCGAATCAAGCAATACGCGATCAAGGAGAGAGAGTATCATGCCAGGTAATAGAGAATTTGTTGCAAGATTAAAGCAGTGCCTAGATGAATCAGGAACCCCTAATAATCCACGCGAAAGAGCATCACTACTGAGCGATATGCTACGCGTACCTAAACATCAAGCAAGAGCCTATTTAGATGGCCAACAGATGCCCGAGCCCCATATGTTAGAAATAATCGCTCAGGAGTTTGAAGTAGAAGCTGGGTGGCTAGCAGGCGCTTAAACACCCATCCTATAACAGATCAGTAAGCTTATTACTGGTCTGCCTTAATCGCTGAGTTAACATGCGCATGAGCTTCAATGTTAACACCAAGGCTGCATAAGGCTTTTCCTTACAAAGCAAATCAAAGCGCTCCTCCGTCATCACCAATAACGTTGTTGCCTCTTTCACAACCACATTAGCAGAACACGTGCCACGATCAAAAAAAGCCACTTCACCAAATGCTTTTCCCACACCAAAGCTTTGCAGCAGCTTTAAATCGCCCTGAGATGTTTCTTTAATTACCTCGACAGCACCCTCGCAAATTAGACAAAAGAAGGCTGCTCTATCGCCCTCCTGAATAATCATGGTACCGGCTGCCGCAGCATAAGGCGTAAAATAAAAAGCCAACTCTTCAACCACAAGAGGATCGATTTCCTCGACCCAATTAGATATGTCTAGCAACGTAGCGGCAGGTGTATGTACCGGCAACAATAATTTTTGGTCTTCAAGAAAAGCTAGTCTATCCATATTGGCTTACTCTACTATTGATTCTTTTCAGACTAGCGCTTGTGTTTTTCATTTGCAATCATAAAATTAAACAGGCAGCCAACACTGACAAAATGACTATTTCCTTTCTCGCTTTAAAATATCAAAAAATATTTGTGAAGCTGGCATCTGCAACACCTCTGGCAAGACAGCTAATACTGCTTGTCGTCGACGCTCCGCCTTATCTGCATCTATCGAACGAGGTGCTTGATACTCAGACACACTCACTCTACCTGGCGCTACATCAATAGCCACGGCATACTCAGGCAGATCTGCATCATAAACCCGATACTCAACTAATTCTTCTCGCTCAGCCTTTTTGGACAAATGCTTCAGATTTTTACTCAACCGATTTACAAACATCTGAACCGCTTCTCTATCCGCATCACTCAATCCCTTCTGTGCTGTACGAATACGACGCTCATTTTCTGCAGCCGGACTACGATCAATATAAAATGCTGGCTGCAAATCAAAGGTTAACAACTTGCAAGGTAACGCCCCGTTAAATAACGCATAAAAGCGCTTGGCTCTTACCCCCATAACCTTTCCAAGCTCAGGATTGCCAGTAAAAACGCTTGCTTGCCATCCAGTAAAACTTGCCTTCAAACGATCGCCTAACAACGTATATAAAGGCTGCAGCTCTTCTATCTCACCCAAGCGCTCACCATATGGCGGATTAGTCACCACTAAGCCTGGCTGAATATTGGCTCTAGCTTCAAACTCAGCCAACTCTCTTTTTTCAACATGGATCTTGCCCTGCATACCTGCACGTTCAATATTATCAATGGCTACTTTAATAGCTGCTGGATCACGGTCATAACCAATCATAGTGGGTAATTGATTTAGACCTTGCACTCTTTTCTCTTCTGCTTCATCAATTAATGCCTGCCAGATAGCCGGCTGATGCTGCTTCCATCCCCAAAAGCCATAGTATGGACGCTCTAAACCAGGTGCAATATCAGCAGCCATTAGAGCCGCTTCCACCAATAACGTTCCTGATCCACACATAGGATCCATAATAGATCCCCCAGCTTTCGCAATAGCTGGCCAACCTGAACGAATTAAAATGGCTGCTGCTAAATTCTCTTTCAAAGGTGCAGCACCCGTACTCAAACGATAACCACGCTTATGTAAGCTATCGCCAGATAAATCAATACTGACAGTCGCCATATCTCGGTACAGATAAACATAGACACATACGTCTGGCTGATCTTTATCAACATTAGGCCGCGTACCAAATTTATCTCTAAATTGATCAACAATCGCATCCTTTACTTTCTGCGCACCAAATAAAGTGTGATTAATTTTCGATTGATTAGTAACAAAATGAACGGCCAGCGTGCCTTCAGGATCTAAATGCTGATCCCACTTTATACTTTGCACACCTTGATATAATGCTTCTGGTGTCATTGCAGAAAACTTACATAAGTTGAGCAACACGCGATTGGCTAAACGCGACCACAAACAGACTTTATAAGCGAGAGCCAAACTCCCTTTAAAGGTAACACCTGCTAACTTTTCTGCAGGCTCTACAGCACCCAGGGCGCGCAACTCATCCACCAGTAATAGCTCTAAACCTTTTGGAGTGGTAGCAAATAATTCAAATATTTCAGATGGTTGCGATTTCATTCGGCCCGCCGTTCGTTTGTGTGTTTAGAATAGAGGCCGAAAGTATAACTTATTCTTTCACTATTGAGTATTCATATGCTCTCAAAATACCCTGTAATACCAAGTCAGGCAAAGATACATCATACAATCCTTTATCTTTGTAAAGACGCGCAAAACCACCGGTTCCAATTACCGTGACAGACTCACCTGCAAACATCTCCTGCTTAAAACCTGCAATTAATTCGCGTAATGCACCTAATTGCCCATAGTACAACCCTGACTGAATACTTTCCTTAGTCGTACGGCCTATATAACCAACAGGCGCCTCAATATTCACTTCCATTAGTTTTGCCGTATTACTCTTCAGAGATTCCATGCTAAGACGCAGTCCTGGCAAAATCGCGCCACCCAGGTAGTCTTTATTTTTACTCACCGCACACAAGGTGGTCGCTGTTCCCATATCAATAATAATAATGTTTTGATCAGGATAAGCATTAACAGCACCAATGGAATTCGCAATACGGTCAGCACCTACTTCATTTGGATTTTTATATTTAATATTTAATCCAGTTTTTACACCCGCCTTTAATACATAGTAATTTCTCCCGGGAAAATACTGTGTAATGGTGTGGTGAATTGTGAAATCGATACTAGGTACAACTGAACACACGGCAGTTGCCTCAATTTGCTTAGGATCCAACTGATTGGCTTGTAAAATGTTTAGAATAAAAATCCCAAACTGATCAGCGGTGCCAATTAAATTGGTCGCATAACGGAAACGCAATACTAATTGTCCTTTTTCAAACACACCACCTAAAATATGCGTATTTCCTACATCCAAACATAACAGCATAATCAATGCTCTCCTAATGGAAGGTTATCAATCAAACGCACTTGATCCAGCCAAACAGCGCCTAAACGTCTCCCCCATTTCTGACACACGTAATCAACTTTAAAACCCAAATTAGAAAGTGCAGCGATAACCTCTTCATCAGACAAATTACCCTGCATCAATTTAGGGAATTCAACTGCCAATTGGCGCTGCGCTGGTGTTAAACGACTATTGCGTGAACTTAATGCCAAACCATCTTCGGCTCTACGTGTTTCACACGCAACAATATTAGTAGGTACAAATAATGCCTGTACCATTTTAGTAACTAATAACATTTGTTGGTAATCTTTCTCGCCAAAATAAGCATTGGTTGCGGAAGCAATATTTAATAGTTTTAATACAACAGTTAACATGCCAGTAAAATGTCCGGGCCTATACTCACCTTCAAGCTCATTCGCTAACGCCAACTCAGCTACTTGAACAGTATATTGATCAGGATACAGCTCTTCCATCGTAGGCAGTAGCAAATAATCCACACCTTCTATCTCTAATAAGGCTTGATCATCTGCAAGTGTTCTTGGATAAAGATCAAAATCACTCAGTTGGTTAAACTGGGTTGGATTAACAAAAATACTAACTACTGTGATATCATTTTCTACTTTCGACTGCGCACACAAGGCAAGATGCCCTGCGTGCAAATTCCCCATGGTTGGTACAAACCCTATTGTTTTACCAGCTAAGGATTTTTTTATGTTTAGCCACTCATTAATGTTCGTAACAGTTTTCATGCTGAGGGAAAGCTCCTGTTTGAATATCGCTAACATAGGTATCCACGCCTTGCTTTAATTGCTCAAAGCCATTCACAAAACGCTTAACGAATTTAGGTTTGAAATCAGTGTTCAGACCTAGCATGTCCTGAAACACCAACACTTGTCCTGATGTATAAGGGCCTGCACCAATACCTATCGTGGCAATAAATAAGGAATCTGTGATTTCTTTTGCCAATAGAACAGGCACGCATTCTAGCACCAAAGAAAAGCAACCTGCTGCCTGGAGCTTAAGTGCATCTTCTTTTAAACGATCAGCGCCTTCTTGCGTACGCCCTTGCACTTTGTAACCACCCAATGCATGCACAAACTGCGGTGTTAAACCTAAATGACCCATGACAGGAATACCAGATTCAACCAAGTGTTTAATTAATTCCAAATTACCTGCTGCACCTTCCAGCTTAACGGCATGTGCGCCAGCTTGCATCAAAGCACCAGCTGCCTCTACCCCTGCTTCCAATGATTTGCGATAACTTAAAAAAGGGAGATCTGCCACAATGAATTTGTCGCCTGCACCACGACTCACAGCAGCTGTATGCAAAGCCATCATATCAATGGTAGCCGCTAAGGTATCTTTGTAGCCGTGCATTGTCATCGCACAACTATCACCTACCAAGAGGCAATCAACAGACGTTTGGGCCAACAATCTAGCGCTAGTGTAATCGTAGCAAGTGATAAAACTGATTTTTTCGTTCGTGTCTTTTTTCTTATAAAAATCTAATACATTCATAAATATTTCCTAGTTTAGGTACCTGTCAATTGATCAAGTCCAAACCAAGCCTGGCTTAGTTTTAAGGTAATTTATCTGATAGGAATGGTCAGATCAAGCACAATAAATATCTATTTTTTAAACAGTTACTGACTATTCAGTCTAATTTAATAAATTGGGCATATAATGGTACTAATAAATTTGGTTGAGTGAGTTATTTAAAATGGCTAATACTAATAACAGACAAACAGAAGCACCCTCTCCAAACACACAGGAAACAACTGAATCATCCCCTAGTGTTCAAATTAAACCTGCAACTAGCGAGATCGTTCTCAACTCTGAAATCTCTTTAACTGCTATGCAAGAAAAATTACGAGAAAATCAATGGAAAAAAATAGAAACATCAAATTACCATCGTAACCAGCAGCATATTTTTGAGAGAAAAGTGGATAACACAACCCAATCATTTATTGTAAAAGACGCAGTCATGGTAACTAAAGACAAAAATGCCGATACTTATAGAGCAATGCTAGAGGCATTTTCTGCAGCTCATCCGAATGAAACATTAAAAATGACAGCTATCAATGAAAATGAGTACAATAAAGTAAAAATGATTTGCGAAGAAATAAAGGCTAACAACCCTGAATTTATATACTCTATTACTCATAGAGAGCAACATCCAGCTACCTCGATCGCAACTCAACTAGAAGATTCGGAAGATATTCCTGCACCTACTATTAAGAAAAAAACTACCGCCAAGAAAGTAACCTGGGCGGACATGGTTAACCCAGTATCACCAAAAGATGCTTCACCAGACTCAAAGGAAAGTGTTGTTGATAGTGAAAGTATCATGCACGAGACTACTAATGGTAGACAAGCATGGGTAGATGGTAAAAAAGATTCCACACTAACCAATGAAAAATCATCAAAAAATATTAGCATGCCATCTTCTAGCACTGCCGCTATACTTTCCTCAGTTACGCCACCAGGGAAGAAAGAGGACAAAAAAAGTAGCAGAGATGATATTAAAATTGCCAAACAACGGTTACTTACTGCCAAAAAAAATAAAAAAGAAAAGCACCTTGATCTACTAAAAGGTAAAGAAGAACAAGCCAAGGAAAAGGGTTGGTTTTCATTTTTAAAAACTAAGGCAATTAATTTCTTCAAAAAACATCCTATCATTGCTACCTGTGCCACACTTGCAATCATAGCAGCAGCAACCATCACCAGCACCGCCATTATTTTTGCGAGTGGAGGCGCAGCTATTGGCATAGCTGCTGCAGTAGCAGTTGGAGTAGCTATTACTAGTGGTGCAATTGGTGCTGTTGCTATTACAGAGCACAGGGATAACAAATTTTCTAAAAGCTCACAAGAACTTGAAACAAATAATACTAACGAAGATAAGATTAACCACAAAGCCAGAGTGAATGAATTTCAAAAGGCTTATAATGAGTCAAAGAAAGTTGTTACTGATCAGAAAAAGGATTTGAAGTTATTAGAAAAAACTATAAAACAACAAAGAAAGGCGGATGCGCATTCTGCAAATACACCCATTAATCCGCCCGAGAATAGTGATACATCTCACAGATTCCGACCTTAGAAACTTAGAAAGAAGGGGCATGATGATCAACCGCCATTACTGCCCTCTTCCAAGCTTGATAGAGTGATTCGCGCATCAAAGCTGGCATACTAGGCAGGAACATGCCTTGCCTTTCCCAGCACATCTCTACATCGCTTAAATCTCTATAAATGCCTAGTTGCAAGCCCGCCAGAAATGCAACACCTAGTGCACTTGTCTCCACGCATTGAGGGCGCTCCACTTGCACATTTAATATGTCAGCGATAAATTGCAACAGCCAATCATTCACCGCCATACCACCATCAACACGTATGCTCTCTAAGGCCACGCGACTATCACTTATCATCGCATTTAATAAATCGCGCGTCTGATAGCCCACACTTTCTAATGCTGCTCTCACAATATGAGCACGATTGGTATCTAATGTCATACCTATTAAACTACCACGCGCTTCAGCGTTCCAATAAGGCGCTCCTAAACCAGTAAACGCAGGCACCAAATATACATGGCCATTGTCAGCAACAGATTGTGCAATCGCATCAGTATCAGTTGCACTCTCAATTAAACCCAACTTATCACGCAGCCATTTGATGGTAACACCTGCTGAAAAAATACTACCCTCTAAACCATATGCCATTTTTCCATGAATACGGTAAGCAATCGTTGATAACAGTTGATTATTTGATTGAATAACATGAGACCCTGTATTTAGGAGCATAAAAGAGCCTGTACCATAGGTCACTTTTGCCATACCTTCATGGAAACAAGCCTGCCCTATAGTTGCTGCTTGTTGATCACCAGCCACACCTACAACAGGTATAGCAGCCCCCAATATAGAGGCATCAAAACTACCAAAATCGGCTGCATTATCTAGCACCCTAGGTAACAGACACATCGGAATATGCAGTGCTTTACAAATCTCATCATCCCATTGTTGGGTATGGATATTAAACAACAAAGTTCTGGAGGCATTTGTAATATCTGTAAGATGTGACTGGCCGTTTGTTAAGCGCCATAGCAAGTAGGTATCAACCGTGCCAAATAACAACTCCCCTTTTTCAGCACGCGCCCTTGCACCTTCTACATTCTCCAGTAACCATACCATCTTCGTTGCTGAAAAATAAGGATCAAAGAATAGCCCTGTTCTCTGCTGAATAGTGGCATTAATAGAATGCAACTTGAACTGCTGACAAAGTGATGCCGTTCGCCTATCCTGCCACACTATCGCTGGATAAATGGGTTTACCGGTATTAGCATCCCAAATAATGGTGGTTTCTCGCTGGTTAGATAACCCAATGCCTGCTATCTGATTTGCCATCAAGTTAGCTTTTTTTAACGCTTGCTGACAACAAACAACCGTATTTTGAAACATTTCCTCAGGATCTTGCTCCACCCAGCCATCATGAGGAAAATACTGCTTAAGTAATATTTCATGCTGACTAACCAAATGGCCTGCCTTGTTAAAGATAATAGCTCGACTATTCGTGGTCCCCTGATCAATTGCCAAGAGATAAGTCATATAAATTCCTTTATTAATCAAATATCAGTGCAAATACACCGCTATAGGCTACCATTCCCTCACTTGAAAAGCTTATAATATAATTTAAAGGATTAGCAGGGAGCTTAAGATTTTGAAAAACTACATGTTTCCCCTCATTTTACTCAGCATTGGCCTTGGTATTGCATTCGGCATTTTCTTTCCTAAAGAAATGCTCAGCATTCAATGGATAGGGCAATTATTTATTAATCTCTTGAAATTAATTGTATTGCCCTTAATATTCTGCGCGCTAGTCAGCGCAATCGCCTCTATAGGCAATATGCAACGTTTGGGCAGTATTGGTATTTACACCGTGGGTTATGTCATGCTAAGTGTTTCTATTGCTGTTGTGATAGGCTTAGTATTGCTAAATGTATTCAAACCGGGCGTTGGTGTTCCTCCTAGCCTCATTCTAGCCAATGCATCGCCCATTGACTTGCAACCTGTTCCCTTCTCATCCTATGTACTTAGTCTATTTCCACCCAATATTGTAGCTGCAGCAGCAAAATATGAAATTATGCCTATCGTATTTTTTAGCATTGTGTTTGCCATTGCTTGCATTGCCGTTGGAAAGAATGCTGCGCCTGTCATTAATTTCTTTCTAGGGTTACGTGATGTATTGGTCAAAATGATTGTTTGGTTGATGTACTTAACGCCTGTTGGCTTATTTTCTTTATTAGGCGCAGCGGTTGCAGAAGCTTCCTTGCAACATTTACTATTACAAAGCTTGAAAGGCATGATGCTCTTCGTTCTCATTTTCCTCGGTGGATTATTTTTACAATTCTTATGGCAATTGATATTCCTTACATTAGTCGCCAAAAAGAATCCCAGAGAATTCATCGCATCAGCATCCAATGCATTGTTAACCGCATTTGCCACCTCTAGCTCCATGGCAACTTTACCAGTAACCTTCTTAGTCGCAAAAGATCAAAATATTGATGATGATGTCGCTAAGTTTGTACTACCACTGGCAACTACTATCAATCTTGCTGGTACCGCCATGTATGAAGCAGTCTCTGCTTTATTCTTTTGTCAAATTTTGGGATATGACTTATCTATCCCAGCCCAAATTGGTGTATTCATTACGGCTATTCTTGCCGGCATGGGTGCAACAGGTATTCCTGAAGGTGGCTTAATTACCATGGTGATGGTATTAAAAAATGTGAATGTACCCACCTCGGCGATTGGCCTCTTGTTACCATTCGATAGAATTTTAGATCGCTTTCGCACGATTACCAATGTGTGGGGGGATCTAGTTTGCGCAGCAACAGTTGATAGACTACAGAAGAACAAACAACTGCGCTTAGAAGATAATAGAAAAACAATAGAACTATAACATTAAATGGTGGCGTAAGCCTGCATGACATGCTGGTTTACGCGACAGCTAGCCAACCTTTTGCACTCATATAGGGAAGTAAATATTCAATATCAATTGTACTATTTAGTTGTTCTATGTTTTCGCGTATCTCAGAAAAACTTAAACGTTGACGCATCCACTTCAAAATCTGCCATTCATCTTTATTAAGAACATCTACTATCACATCACTATCTTCCATCCATACCAGGAAATAAAAACGATGCTGAGGCAGCATCATTTTAAAATCATGTAATTCTTTTTGACTATGCTCATCATGGAACATTTGCCAAATTTGATGCACGGGAAAATGTGTACTAAGTAGAAAACTATGTTGCCTTGCATGCTGATAAGCCCACTCAAAACTTGCTAACTCTGCCAGAAAGCTAGACTTACCTGTTAACAAAGTAGCTAGTAAATCTGGAAAGCTCTCGCCCTCAGGGCTGTAGCAAGAAGACAGGTATGTTGTGACATACTCGGATGTCAGGTAATCAAAAAATTGATTACCGCTTATTTTCTTACAAATCGGATAAATCCCTGCTAACTCTTGCTGACGCTGTACATGGCCTGAATCAAGCTCAGGTGCTACCCAATCAATGGGAAACACTAGCATGCGTTGCATGTCATCCATGGCAAAAACTAAATCATTAAAATTACTAGGCATGACAACCTCGCAAGAACACGTTATCGGTGGAATAATCTAGTTTGGGTTAACACGCTGCCACTGTCTATTCGGAGTAACCCTCACAGAAATTAACTCATCCACATAGTCATGATCATAAATACCTTGTTTACCTCTAAATGGACCACTTTCAATACGCAAGGTGACTCCAAACGTACGACCAAAGTTATCAGGAGACATTTGTACAATCTGAAACCAAGTACCCGCACGCACGACACCGACTATCCGATACTTAGTTGCGCGGAAGCGTTCTTGCCATGATTGCCAAATGCGATGGTTCTGCCAGTATTCACGCAAGGTTGGGATATCCATCGTTTCGCCATTTTCATCTTCTATATAACGCGTTGTACCTGGCTTAGTCGGAATCACGAAATATAAGTGTTCCGGTGCAGTTGGAATCCACCCCCAATCTGAGATTTGTTGAATTAAAAACACATCTCTCGTTAACTTATGTGGCTTTCCTACATATGATGCTGTAAAGCTTGGATCTAAGGTTCTGTTATGCTCTGCACAACCTGTGAGCATCAAGGCGGCAACCAGCACCCCCATCAAACTGCTAACCCATTGATTATTCATCTATAACCCCCCAACAATAAGCAATTGATCATTCTGCTAAAACTGACTAGCATTAGCAATAATAAAAAAAGCGGAAATACTTATGAAAAAAGCGATTGTTCTTCTCTCTGGTGGCTTAGATTCCACAACTTGCCTAGCTTATGCACAAGCAAAAGGATACGAATGCGAGGCACTCAGCTTCGACTATGGACAACGCCACCATACTGAACTGGATGCGGCAAAAAAAATCGCCACCTCTTTTGGCGTAAAACATCATATTTTCAAGTTACATATTAATCAATTTGGTGGATCAGCACTAACAGACCAAGCAATTGCTGTTCCTCTGGACCAACATAGCGAACATAGCATACCAGTAACCTATGTACCGGCACGTAATACCATCTTCCTATCCATTGCCCTAGGTTTTGCCGAAACCAGTCAGGCCAATGCTATTTTTATTGGCGTCAGCGCAATTGACTACTCAAACTATCCTGACTGTCGCCCTGAATATATTGAGGCATTTCAAGCGCTTGCTAATCTTGCCACTAAAGCAGGCGTTGAACAGCATCAAATAACCATAGAAACACCGCTAATCCATTTAACCAAAGCAGAAACTATCGCCATGGGGCTCGCTCTAGGCATTGATTACAGCCTCACTGTTTCTTGTTATCAAGCTAATGCCCAGGGGCAAGCATGTGGGAATTGCGCTAGCTGTGAATTAAGAAAAAAGGGATTTGCTGAAGCTGGGCAAGCTGATAGCACACACTATCAATAAAATGATACACTCCACGCTCAATCTTGAACCAGACAAACTAAAGTAGGTTATATTTTGGAAACTGATCAAACTGAAAACAAACTACATCGCCGCTTAAATACCCGCATGCTCAACATGATTGCCATTGGCGGCTCCGTGGGTACAGGCATCTTTTTAGCAAGTGGCGGGGCGATTGCCGCTGCTGGACCAGGCGGCACCTTAGTGGCTTACTTAATTACTGGCCTCATGGTCTATTTTCTCATGACTAGCCTAGGTGAAATGGCAGCCTATATGCCTTCTACTGGATCTTTTTATGTTTATGCGTCACGCTTTGTCGATCCTGCTCTTGGTTATGCGCTAGGCTGGAACTACTGGTACAACTGGGCGATTACCGTTGCCTCAGAAATTGCAGCAGCGTCTCTATTAGTACATTTCTGGTTTCCTGATAGTCCACCACTGCTTTGGAGTGCCTTATTTTTAAGTGTATTTGTCGCCTTTAATGCATTTTCTGCTCGTGGGTTTGGCGAAGCTGAGTATTGGTTCTCACTCATCAAAGTCACCACCATTATTGTGTTCATTATCGTCGGCTCCGCTATGATTCTGGGGCTCACCTCCCACCCATCCGTCGGCTTTAAAAACTGGACAATAGGTGATGCCCCCTTCCACGGTGGTGCCATTGCTGTATTTGGTGCCTTTATCGTTGCGGGCTTTTCTTTCCAAGGTACTGAATTAATTGGTATTGCTGCGGGAGAAAGCGAAAACCCAGGTAAAACCATCCCCAAAGCCGTCAAGCAGGTTTTTTGGCGCATTCTGTTGTTTTTTGTGCTATCCATCGTGATCATTAGCACCTTAATCCCCTATACTTCACCAGAGCTACTACAAGGCGACGTTAGCGTCAGCCCCTTTACTATTATTTTTGAGAAAATTGGCATCACATTTGCCGCTTCACTGATGAATGCTGTTATTTTAACCGCAGTTTTATCGGCCGGTAATTCTGGTATGTATGCTGCTAGCCGTATGCTGTGGTATATGGCCAAAGCTGGTCATGCACCTCGCCTATTTGCAAAAGTAAATCACCGCGGGCTACCTGTATTTGCGCTTATTGCCACCACCCTCATTGCAGCAGTTGCTTTTTTATCCTCCCTGTATGGCAACGGTGCTGTTTATTTCTGGTTACTCAATGCCTCTAGCTTATGCGGCTTTATTGCTTGGGCAGGCATAGCCATTTCCCACTATCGCTTCAGAAAAGCCTACCTTAAACAAGGCCGGGACTTAAAAGAGCTGCCTTATGTGGCTAAAGGCTATCCATGGGCACCCCTTATATCCTTTGGGCTGTGCCTGATCATTATTGGAGGCCAAAACTACCAGGCATTCTTAAGTGATCCAACCGATTGGGCCGGCATTATCGTCTCCTACTTGGGTTTGCCTATCTTTTTGTCATTATGGCTAGGCTATAAATTTTTTAGAAAAACCAAGATAGTACCGTTATCTGAGTGTCAGTTAGACTACCAAGATTAGCAGTCAACCACACCCCTTATCTCCGCACATGTTAAAATGAAACAACGAGGAGATAGGGGAGAAAGGAAATGGGGATACTCCATTCCGCCTGCAAAAAAGCGTTAATATTCAGTATATTATATGCATTTAGCATGCAAGCTAGTGCAGAGTATTACCTAACCTACCCAGCCGAAACGCAGCGAAATGATTTTGCTGAGCGTCGCACTTATATTTGCAATCCTTGCTGCTGTTATTCAATTGCCAGCCCTCAGCGTGCTAAACATAGCAAAAAAGTGACAAAGCACCATTATACTAAAAAACACCATGCTCGTCCTAAGACTGGCTGGTATGAAAAAGCACACTGGGTTAATGGGCATTGGGTAGCAGGTGCTTACCTAGGCGAAGGATTCAATGTATACCCCCGAAAAACCCGTCAACATATGACGCCACAAGAAAGAGATCATTACGATGCAGACCTGACAACAGGAGATGACAATCCTTACTTAAACCCAGACATGGATATTGACTATTAACCGGTAGTGATATTGTTGCCTGGCTCTAGTGGGATAATAAGCCACATAATAAAATAAGCTAGCAGGGCACAACCACCTAAAAAGAAGAACACAACAAATAGCAAACGTACAATTGAAGGGTCTATATTAAAATATTCAGCCAGGCCACCGCACACGCCAGCAAACATACGCTCATTGCGAGACCGATATAACTTTTTATTGGGTTGCTTTATGATGTCTGTCATAACTCCCAGTTTAGCATAATAGAAATATTCCGCCACAGTTTGTCTAAAAACTCCCCAAACCCTTGCACTCCCATCCAATCTATGTTACCAAAACAACCTCTAAATTATGAACCTAGGATAGCTATGCAAACCACCTCGACGTCGCATTTTTATGTATATAGCGTTTCAGCCATTGCTGCGCTAGCTGGCCTCTTGTTTGGCTTTGATACAGGGATTATTTCAGGCGCACTGCTCTTCATTGAAAAAGACTTTGTCATTTCCACAGAAATGAAAGAAGCAATTGTGAGCAGTGTATTACTAGGCGCTATGTTTGCCTCCTTATTTAGTGGTCGGCTAACTGACCGATTCGGAAGACGTCGGGTCATGATAGTCATTTCTGCCCTGTTTGTTGTTGGCACCTTGATTGCCTCTTTTACAACTTCCGTTAGTGGCATACTCATAGGCCGCTTGTTTATCGGACTAGCTATTGGTATTGGTTCGTATACCGCACCCCTATATATTGCAGAAATTGCCCCTTTTGAACGACGTGGCGGCTTGGTCTCTCTTAATCAATTAGCAATCACCCTTGGTATTCTCAGCTCTTATCTTATCAACTATAGTTTCACTAACATTGATGGCTCCTGGCGTTGGATGTTTGGCATCGGATTGATTCCCGCTATTTTATTAAGTATCGGTATGATTTTCTTGCCAGAAAGCCCACGATGGTTAATCACACAAAATAAAAAAGAAGACGCGATTAATATTCTAAAACGATTACGCCACCAAGGTGATGTATCTCATGAAGTCACTGAAATTGAAAATAGCTTACAGGTGAAAAATGCCGGCTTCCGTGAAATTTTTGCCCCCTGGATACGCCCCGTTTTATTTCTAGGAATTGCCCTCGGCTTTATCCAACAAGTCACGGGCATTAATACTATCATTTATTACGCACCAACCATCTTTCAATTGGCTGGCTTTGCTGATGCATCTAGCTCCATTCTAGCAACGGTAGGCATAGGTATTGTGAACGTCTTAGCAACTATTTTCGCAATTATGTATCTCGACAAATTAGGACGTCGCCCACTATTACTTGTTGGTTTAGTCGGCATGTTCATAACACTCGGCGGCCTTAGCTTTACCTTCCACTATGGCGCTAATATGGGCGAATTACGCTGGATTGCACTCACCTGTGTATTCTTGTATATCATCTCTTTTGCCATTAGTTTAGGTGCTATTTTATGGTTGGTGGTATCGGAAGTCTTTCCTTTGGAAGTGAGAGCAACCGCCATGGGTGTCGCGGTTTTTAGCTGCTGGCTATGGAATTTAGCCGTCTCTGCCACCTTCTTAACCCTATTAAATGCCATTGGCCCTAGCCAAACCTTCTTGTTCTACGCCGTGATGTGCATATTTAGCTATATTTTCTGCTATTACAAAATGCCAGAAACGCGCGGCATCACCTTAGAACAAATTGAAGTTAATATTCGTAAGCGCCTACCCTTACGCTGGATAGGCCAACAAAAGCAACAGGGTTTAAGCGAATGACGAAAACGATTATCTCTTGGGATTTAGGCGCCACCAAGTGTTTGGCGGGTTTAATTACCTACAATGAAGCACAAGGCAATATTGCTTGCCAAACAAACTTCCAAGTAAAATTAAGAGATGCTGAATCACTAGAAGACTTGGTACATCAAATTGAAAGCGGATTAAAGTGCCAAATGACTGATGCCGATGCTATTTGCATTGGTGCTGCCGGCCAATATGACGGACAACATTTACAACTAGAAAATCCCTACCCCTATTCCATGCACTTCGCTCGATTAGCCAAGCAAAAACGCTGGCCTAAATTTGATGTGATTCACGACTACGCGCCCATTGTTTGCGCTACCTTCACTTCCTACATGGATGAAGCTAGCAATATCAAGCGTTTAAATACTTGCGCACTGAACCCACATGGTCGACGCGTTGCACTTGGTATAGGAACCGGACTAGGCATTAAAGATGGTGTCTTTCTACCGAATGGGGATTTTTGGTTAGGTAGAAATGAGATGGGTCATATAGGCATTTCATTACCGCCACTCGCTGACCCTTATTACCAAGAAAGACATGATGCATTAGTAAGATATCTACAAACCCAGCATTTATTAGCCCCCAATCAGGCGATTACCTTTGAAAAAATCCTCTCAGGACAAGGCACTGTGCGCTTATATGAGTTTCTTTATCCTAATGATGAAGTAATGACACCTGAAAGTGTCGGCAAAAAAATGCGCGCTGGCGATGTACCTGAATTAATGGATATGTTTGCATGGTACTTAGGATTATTCGTAGGCACTGTACAACTCACCTTCATGCCTGAAGGTGGTGTGTGGATTACCGGCGGTGTTGCACTGAATCATTTAGAGGTATTTGACAGGCCAGAATTACATGCAGGCATACACGCCTCTCCCGCTTATCATGTACAGCGAGAACTTTATCCTTTAGGCGTCTTATGTAATCACGAACACGCCTTAATTGGTGGTGGCTATTATGCTGTTAAGCGCTTATTAACCTAGGATAGCTATGACACATTATCTCATCGTTGCAGATGGTGATTTTTTAGCGACAGAATTAATACAACAACTCTGTCGCGATAAAGTCATTATTGCCTTAGATGGGGCAGCTGATCGATTAGCAACACTAGGCATTCAGCCTGCTATTATTCTTGGTGATTTTGATACGATACAAGCTAGTCGCTGGGGCATAGAAAAAACGTTTTCTGCTTTAGACGAGCACGATGCACCCTATGTTAACGCCCACAATATTCTCATCGTACCTGCTAAAAACCAACAATACACTGATTTACAGAAAGCGATTTTGTATTGTGATGAACAAGCAGCAACGGATATTACTATCATTTGTGCGATGGGCGGACGCCTGGATCATCAAGAAGGTAATTTAAGGACACTGCGCTGGGCTTACAAAACAAATAGGCGCATCTTATTACATACCAACCAAGAATCAATCTGCTTTCTAAGAAATGAGTCCTACTCATTTAGTGGCAAACCTGGAGATAAGTGTGGTTTATTGGCTTTCCCCTCCGGCTCTTTTACCTCTCACGGTCTGGTTTACGAGGGATATGACTTCCCCCTTGTCTTCGGAGAATCTGAAAGTACTTGTAATGAGCTACAAAGAGAAACCGTTGCTATCACAGTAACAGGAGATGTTTTATTAATCGCACCTCGCTCCTCTTAAGGGCGCCCCGCTTTCGCGGGGACAAGAAAGAAATTAATGGCCACGCCCCATACCAAAGTATTTAAAACCAGCATCTCTAATATGCCTAGGATCATACTGATTACGACCATCAAAAATAACATGCTGACGCATTAGTTTTTTCATTGCATTCATATCAGGGTAACAGAAAGGTTTCCACTCGGTTACCAAAGCTAGTGCATCAACATTTGCTAGTGCATCGTACTGATGCTCACACAACTTCACCTTACCCGCTGACAACCACTCTTCTGGCATCATCTCTCTTGCAACAGCCATTGCCGCCGGATCATAAGCCAACACAGCGCCGCCACGCTTAATAATACTGTCGATTAACACGAGGGAAGGTGCTTCTCTCATATCATCGGTACCAGGCTTAAATGCAAGCCCCCAAATACCAATCGTAATACCCGTTAAATCTTCGCCAAACTCTTGCACCACCCGTTCAGGTAGGATATGTTTTTGCTCAAAATTACGCTTCTCAACCGCGTTTAAAATCATAGGTTCAACGCCGTGCTGTTCAGCCATTTTCATCAATGCGCGAACATCCTTAGGGAAGCAAGAACCGCCGTAACCACAACCAGGATTTAAAAAGGATGGACCAATTCTTGCATCAGATCCAATACCAATACGCACGTTCTCGATATCAACACCCATTTGATCGCATAATACTGACATTTCATTCATGAATGAGATGCGTGTTGCTAACATTGCATTCGCCGCATACTTGGTCATTTCAGCATCTTTGACATTCATGAAATAAATCTTCTCTGGACTGCGCAAAATTGGCAAGTAGAGATCCAGCATCACGCTCTTGGCACTATTAGACGCAAGGCCAATAATCACGCGGTCTGGACGCATGAAATCTTCAATTGCAGCACCTTCACGTAAAAATTCAGGATTACTCACGACATCAAATTTAATAGTAAGTTGACGTTTATCTAACTCAGCCTGCACAATTGCTTGCACTTTATCAGCCATGCCGACAGGGACTGTTGACTTATCAACGATCACACATTCTTTTTTAATGTTAGCACCAATACTACGTGCCGCTTCTAACACATAACTAATATCAGCTGAACCATCTTTATCGCTGGGTGTACCAACCGCAATAAATATCACATCAGGCTCAGCATTTAATTCACCAAATGATGTGACAAAGTGCAAACGCCCTTCATTCACATTACTCATCACCATAGGCTCTAAGCCTGGCTCGTAGATAGGTAAAATACCCTGCTTTAAATTATCAATTTTCTTCTGATTCACATCAATACAGGTAACATGATTACCTAACTCAGAAAAACATGCGCCTGTGACCAATCCGACATAGCCTGCGCCTATGACTGTAATATTCACTACCTCGTCTCCTCATGTGGTACTTTATAAATAACAATACGATCACCCCGTTTATTTTTGAATGTCTCAACGGGTGTTAAATCTATCTCTTTGATAATGGTTTTTGTTTCTGCATCATCATGGCCACCAACACGCAATGCAATATAATCAAACGCCTTCCACTTACCATCTGCAATCACATCTATTTGTGACGTACTACGTGTCTGAAAAATGGCACTGCCAAAATGACGTGAATAGTACATGACATGATAATCATTAGAAAACAAACTCGCTTCTGCTGGCACATTATGATCCAACCAACGTCCTGCATCCCTTATGTATTGCTTGGAATAACCAAAATCTAGTAATCCACCAATAGCTGAAATAGCAATAAAAAAACAGGCAATGGACAATATGACCCGGTTGTGCAAATCACGTCGTCTTTCCCATAAATCATTTAGTGCAAATGGTACGTACAACATCAACACCAAGGAAAGCGCAATGAGATAACGTTTAGAGAGAAAAAGATGCTCGAATAAGAAGCTAACCGTCACCACCAGATTCACGGCTATATAGCCCATAATCATTAAGGTTGACGTATTACTCCAAGCAGCCGCACGACGCCACCAAGCATAAATAATTAAAAACCCATAGATCCAAGAAACATTAGTCCATACAGCGACAATATACCAAGCAACCAACATGGCAAACAATACCATGCCAGCCTCTTTTGCTGAATCAACTGTCAGTACGTGCTTAGCTAGATTAGCTTCTGTTGCGCGATAACGCTCTAACATCATACTCAACCCATTTTGAAATTGCTGAGTAATTTCAGACATACGGCCTAGCGCTTGCCACGTTGCCTCTGGATGCAGTACCAACCACATACCAATAAAAATTGTCAGCAATATGATAGGGGTATACAACATAAAAAATAATTTCGCGCGACGCAATCCAGAGTAGCGGAAACACAGCCATGACAAGAACGGAATAGCTAAGAGAAAAATAGCGCCTTCAATACGAAATAACGTAGCCGCCACCAAACTCGCACTCCAAGCCAAGGCGATTAAACCCCGTGGACGGCGAAAGTAACGTAAAATGAGCCAAATGGATAATAAGTAAAATGCCCAAAAACCATGGTCCCTAACAATATATTCACGCACACTATTAAATTCATGGGATAGCAAAATAACAGCAGCCGCTAACCATTGAACACGCCTTGTGCCACCTAATTCTTTTACAATCAGGATAAAAGCAAGTACTGATAACACACCAAATAAAGCGTTAATTACTTGTGCAGCAAAGGTAGTCGTCACGAATAATGCTTTGGAGGTAGCATAAATCAAGGTGGCATATAAAGGCCACTTCGCCTGATCGCAAAGATGCATAGCTGCTTTGAAGCCTTGCGTGCCTATTGTTTCAGCACTACCTAAATAACAAATAGCATCTGAATTAATGACAGCTTCTTGGGCATTCACAATAATAGAACATAATAGGCTAGCAATTGCTGCCGCTACATATAAAAACCAAGGTTGCTGGTAAAAACGTGGTTGCTCTAGGTTAAAAATATCGTCTGTTCTCATGCCACAACGGCCTCAAGCATCAATTTAAAATCCTCAGCAAGCTCTGGATGCTTGAGTGCATAAGCAATCGTTGCCTCCAAATATCCTAATTTGCTACCGCAGTCGTAACGCTTACCATCAAATTGATAAGCATATACCGTTTCTTCTTTCTGTAATTTTGCAATGGCATCCGTCAGTTGAATTTCACCACCTGACCCTTTATTGGTATTCTCCAATAACTCAAAAATTCGTGGCGTTAGAATATATCGCCCAACGACACCTAAATTTGAGGGAGCGTCTTTTGGCTCTGGCTTCTCAACAATACTTTGCATCGCTGCACGCTTTTCTGTTGAACCACCCACATCCACAATGCCGTATTTACGCGTCTCAGCATTGTCTATCTGTTGAACAGCGATGACACTGGCTTGCGTTTGATCAAATTCTTTTACCATTTGCTGCAGACAAGAGATTTGACCACCATCAATTAAGTCATCAGCTAATAAAACAGCAAACGGCTCATTGACCACTAGCTGCTTAGCACACCAAACGGCATGCCCTAACCCTTGGGGTGATTTTTGCCTAATATATGCACAAGAAACACCCTCAGGCAAAATATCTCTAACAATGTCCAATAATTCATGCTTACCACGCTCTTCCAATGTGGCCTCTAACTCAAAATTGGAGTCAAAATGGTCCTCAATCGCCCGCTTACTACTACTAGTCACAAAAATAAGCTCAGTAATCCCTGCCGCAACTGCCTCTTCAACTGCGTATTGAATCAACGGCTTATCTACTATGGGTAACATTTCCTTAGGATTGGCTTTAGTTGCCGGTAAAAATCGAGTGCCGAGTCCGGCTACTGGAAAAATTGCTTTAGACACTTTTATCATGATGAATGGCTCAAGATTATCCAAAAATTGGGCGCCATGGTAACATAGTCGCCCATCCATTCCCATTTGAATCTTACATTAAGCTCTTTGTGTTCTTAAAAATGCTGCCCCCAAAATAGCTTCAGATTTATTGCTATTTTCCTCCCAGCGCTGATAAATAACACTCAAGTTACCATTCTGCAAAGCCGCGAGATGGCTGTTAAGAGAAGACCTGTCTGCACTGCCAGACATAACTGCCAACAGAGCATCTGCTGCGCTTTTCTTTTGCTTAGGTGTAAAAATATTGAATACCTCTTTAAACACAGTCAGCCCCCTTGACATAAAGTCAGTACGATCTAATCTAGCTTGCACATTACTTAGGTACTGCTTTAATTGGGACTTTAATAAGAGATCAACCACATGATAATTGCCTGCAGACTTTGCATAATAAACAGCATCATGACCTGCCCTTGTTTTTGCAAATAAACTCACCCCTTGCCCTAATAAAAACTCGGTATGCTTAATATCACCTCGCTTCGCCGCATTATGCAAATCACTACACAGATTTTCTTCCCCTGCCCTACTAGTTGACACCCCCATACCTATTAGCCTTTTTACAATATGCTC
This sequence comes from uncultured Coxiellaceae bacterium, assembly GCA_964480845.1. Classification (GTDB taxonomy): domain Bacteria; phylum Pseudomonadota; class Gammaproteobacteria; order DSM-16500; family DSM-16500; genus Aquicella. Next base: position 24,319 of record CAYZRM010000025.1, read on the forward strand.
TTGGCCATCAACGATTGCCAAATGCAAAGGATAGACCAAATCCTCAATGCAGATATATGGCGATACATCTAGCAGCAATTCAAAGCCTGCCCACTGCTTTCGCTTTGCAGCATAGCAAATCATTGACTCTTCACCATGATCAGAGGAAAACACTGGAAATCCTAATTTTATTAGCAATGAAATAGTCGGTGCTTCTAATTTTTTAAGTGCCGATAAAAACAAATAGCGATACTGCAACTGACAAGATTCAACTTTGCCGTGCTGCTTATGCACCTCTTTCAAAAACAATTCTATCATATGCCAACCATCTTGCTCAGCCAGCGTCATTAAAGCGCGCTCAATAGATTTGCTCAGCGTCCCTTTCAAGCTAGCACAATGCTTAACTAAAGTGGGCACCAATCTCTTCTGCTGATTTCGCAGCGCACAAGCCAGTACAAATGGTAAATCACTACTAGCCAACGTATTACTATCTAGCATAACATTAACCATATCCCATCGACCGCGCTCAGCAGCCCAGTCTAGAATAGAGTATCCTGGCTTGATTAACTCACCTTGATAAGCTAAATCTTCTAAATCGCTAAACACATGAATAGATTTAGTCAAAGTAAGTAACGATAAATACTGCACTGGTACATGGTAATGGGCATCCATCTTTTCTTTGGTTTCTTTGCTTATTAATGGTCGAGCAATTGATACACCAGCCTTAGCTAGAATAGAAACAACATTTAGCTGATTATGCTGAATAGCACGCATTAAGATGAGCTGATGCATTACTTGATCTTCATCACTCACGCTTCTTTTATCATGGAAATATATGCGCTCAAGAATCAGCTTTAATGCATTCCATGCCTTCTGCAATGTAAATGAAGTTGATTCTAATCTTAGATTAGTCTCCGCAT
>CAYZRM010000026.1:0-14907 GCA_964480845.1 uncultured Coxiellaceae bacterium
CTTGACAGCTTAAGGAAATATTAAGTACACTCTGACGCATATTGATATAAATATATCCATTCACCATGATAACCACATTAGTGTAGTTAGCTTCTATAACAGCCCTTTCCTAGCTTCATATATGTCGGTTTTTTTGTTTTTTATGTTTTCAATTAATTTGCAGCGTAACTAGTAACTAATAAGTAGTGACGAGGGCATTACTTTTTAAAATTAAATCAGAGGAGTCAGTTTGTGAAACTATTAAAATTAATATTCGTATTCGCTTTGCTAAGCACCTTAGTGGGCTGTGCAAGTAATGTGAAAATGTCACCACAATTTTGGAAAGAGCATCATAATAAAATAGCAGTTACTAAGACGAAAGCTGCTACGCCCGATTTTCATCCAACAGGTGTTCAAGGTTTATTAGATGTTGCAATTAATAAAGCAGCAAATAAAAAATTAGCCACACGTGTAGCGCAGAGTGATATAAGTTGGTATCAGGGCCTGCCAGAGCAGTTTGTGACAATACTGAATCAGCATCACAAAACAGCACAAAAATCCCTTGATTTGCCCGATGCTACTAGAACAAAAGATTATCCAGTGTTCGCACGAAAAGTAGGTGTGCATGACCTTTTGGTTATTCATTTAGATAGTATAGGTGTAAGTAGACCGTATTATGGATTTATACCTACTGGTCGACCAACAGCAATGTGTAATTTGTCTGGTGAATTGATTGATACGGAAACTAATAAGGTAATTTGGCGTCAGAGCGTATCTAGTAATGAGCCTATTGTTGGCGAGTGGGATCAAGCACCAATGTATCCTAATATTATGAAAGCGATTGCATTGGCTTCTGAAAAAGCTCAGCGCGAACTATTGCGGAATTTTTTGGTGAATAGTTAAGATTTAGTTTAATTGCTTCTGTCAGTTGTTCTTTAACACTGGCAGAAGAGCTTTTGATCTTAACCCAATCTAAGCCCTAATGTAAAAAGGTAGAAAAATAGTCTTGAGGGTCCTTCAAGAATAGATTATATTTTCATGCCTTTCTGCGCACTAAGGCACCGTTATGAATACATTTTGTGGTCTCGATTTTGGTACAAGCAACTCGACAATCGGGGTATTTTCTGATCAAAAATGCCAATTAGTGCCGCTTGATAATGGCAAGCCAATTTTGCGTTCTGCCATCTTTTGTGATGCGGAGCAAAAAGAATGGGTATTTGGTCAAGAAGGTGTTGATCGTTATTTAGAAAGCACACCTGGCCGTTTGATGATGTCTTTAAAGTCAGTTTTAGGCTCGTCCCTAATGCGGGAAGAAACCCTTATTTTGGGTGAATTTGTTTCCTATGCTGATATTCTCCGTAAATTTGTCCAGCATGTTAAATTTAAAGCTGAATTGCTGATAGAGCAGCCATTAACCCATGCTGTTTTTGGCAGGCCTGTGCATTTCCATGATACGAATCAAGATAGTGATAAGGAAGCAGAGGCGACGTTAGCCGAGATTGCCCAACAATTAGGATACAAAGAGGTTTCTTTTCAGTATGAGCCTATTGCTGCTGCATTAGTTTATGAAACGACTCTGGCAGAAGAACAATTAGCATTGATTGTTGACATGGGTGGTGGTACCTCAGATTTCTCAGTGATACGTTTAAGGCCAGGCAATCAAGCTTATGATAGAAAAGAAGATGTATTAGCAAATGCAGGTATTCATATTGCCGGAACTGACTTTGATTATCGATTAAGTTTACGCAAAGTCATGCCCTTATTAGGTTTAGGTAGTCAGATGACAGGATCTAGTGGTGATATTGAAGTGCCTTCTTTTTATTATCATGATTTAACCACATGGCATACATTAACCCAGCTATATAATACGAAAACCATTTCGCATGTTGAGTCTATTCGTGCACGTGCACACGAAAAGCATTTATTAGATAGGTTAATTTCAGTATTAAAGCTAAGAGAGGGCCATAGAGCGTTAGAAGCAGTTGAAAAATGTAAACAACAACTGAGTCAGACTACACAGCAACAATTAGGATTAAGCTTTATCGAGCATGATTTGTCAGCATCCGTCACTCGAGATGAATTTAATCAAATTATTTCTGAAGATATTAATAAAATTGTTGATAAGGTACTGCATACGTTAAAACTAGCAAATGTAAAAGCAGCTGATATTAATGCTATTTTTTATACCGGTGGATCGACTAAGATTCCTTTAATCCATGAAAAAATAAATCCGTTATTTCCTAAAGCAATTATTATGCAAGGGGATGCTTTTGGAAGTGTTGGTTTAGGATTAACGTTAGAAGCTGAAAGACGATATCGATAAGGAATATATATGCGTATTTGGGTGGATGGATGCAGAAGTTTGCTAAGGCGTTGGATAGAATATTGGCGCGTGCTTGAGTTAAATCACGGGAAAAGCATATTTGAGTAGTAAATAAGCAATAGCATAACTCAAAGTAAAAGACATCAATAGTATCACTACCATTAAGCAAGCAAACTCCACAACAATGCTTTTAGTAATATATGTTTGACTTGCCCCTAGTATTCTCATCAACCCATATGTCTTTTTTCGTTCATCCATCGTTGCTTGCAAACTAGCGATCAAGATTAAAACAGCTAATCCCAAAGCGAACAAAAACAAATATTGCATGGCTTGCGATAGCTTATTAACAATTTCCTGAACCTGTTGCAGTAAGCTAGAAACATCAATTACAGTGATATTTGGGAAGCTTGTTTGTAAATCAGCAATTAATTGACGTTTATTGGTTGGTAAGTAAAAACTAGTAATGTAGGTCACTGCATCTGAGTCAATACTGCCAGGGGTGAAAATAATAAAAAAATTTGGATGGAAAGACGTCCATTGCAGGCTTCGTAAATTAGATACTTTGCCAGTAAAAGCTTTATCACCCATTTGAAAACCTAGCTCATCCCCAATTTTAATATGTAAATTCTTGGCTAGATCTTCTTCAATGGAAATAAGGGGATTACCTCGATCAGCAGTCGCCCATACATTACCTGATGTAATTTGATTATCAGAGGGGTATTGCCACATCCAGCTAATATTCAGTTCTCTATGTAACGCATTATTTTGTCTGCTTTCTACTGGGACAGATTGCATGATAGGTTGCTTATTAAGCGTTGTTAAACGTGCCCTAATTATAGGGTAAAATGCTTCTGCAGTAACATGATTAAGCTCAAGCTGACTCTTTAGACTATCTAAATCAGTAGGGGCAATATTAAAAGCAAAGAAGTTAGGAGTGTTTTCAGGTAATGTTTTTTGCCAGTTAGCTAATAAATCATGTTTTATAGCTTGCAAGATTAAGATAGAAATCAAAATTAAACTAAATCCAATAATTTGTAAGCTAGTTATCTGAGAATATTGAACTAGTTGACTGATACCTCGCCGCCAGGTTCCTGTTATCGCATTCGCTAAATAAGATAATCCTCGCAAAAGAAAATAGCTTAAAACATACATGATAATAATAGCTAATAACAATCCGTGCATGTAAAGCAAGGCAAGCGTCGATACGCCCATGCTGAGCATTAAAATAATTAGTAAAGAAATAATGGCAAATAATAAATACCCTGCCCTGTATTTATTATTCATGATGGCTTCTCGCCGCCAAATATAGAGTGCAGGTACATTTGGCAGTTGCGTGATAATCGGATAAGAAAAAGATAATAGTAATAATACGCTTACAGCGAATCCTACCCAAGCTGGTTGCCAGCTACTAGCAGGTAAAGGAAAATTTAAATAATTACTAAATAAATGAACGAGCACTGATTGTGTAGCAAAGCCTGTTAATACACCTAATAAGCCAGCTGAGAGGGAGATTATTAATAACTGAATAAGAAAGATATTAACAATTTGCTTTTTTTTAGCGCCCAAAGAGCGCCATAAGGCTACTACTTGATAATGTTTATTTAAATATTGTTGTATGCTGAGAGCAATGACCACGCCGCTCATGGTTAAGCAAATTAATAATATTAATTGAAAATATTGATTAGCACGGAGCAAGATATTCTTAAGCGCAGTTGGTTGGTTATTTTTATCTATTATTCGTTGATCTGCGGCTAATTGCGGGGCTATCCATGTTTTAAAGGCTTTAATTTGTTGTTCTTTACCAGCCAATAATAAACGATAGTCTACTCTGCTGCCAGGTAGAACAGTCTGTGTTGCTGGAATATCAGATAAATTTAACATGACAGTTGGTGCAATATTCCAACCTATGTTTAGCATGCCATTATCGGGTGTTAATATTTTTGCGATTATAAATTGGCTGGCACCTATGCGTATTGAATCTTGCAGTTTGATATTTAAAGTAATTAATAATCGATTATCTATCCAGGCCTGCTGTTTAGCAGGGGTAGATGGTTTTGATAATAGAGGGTAATTAGCTGATACGGCTTGTACATTAACTAGCTGCATTTTTTCATGCAGACTAACCATGGTAGGGTAAGACCATATTTCTGCATATCTAAGATTGTCTGTGTTTGCTTTTTTGATCCAAGCAGCAGGGAGGGGGCGTGAGCTGCTGATGACAAGATCGCCACCGAGTAAACTGGTGTTCTTTTGGTCTAACCCTCGCGTCAACCGATCAACATAAAAATGCAAGGTTGTTACTGCTGCAATAGATAAAAATAAGGCAAGGAAAACAACATACCACTCACCATATCTAATTTCTCGCCATAAGAATTTTATTGCCAGTGACAACTCTTTCATTAAGATAGTAATCCTTTACTTAGATGAAACTGATGTTGGCATTTAGCTGCTAATGCTTGATCGTGAGTGACTAAGACCAGTGTAGTCTTTTTAGATTTATTTAAAGAGAACACGATGTCAATAATATGCTGGCCAGTCTCAGTATCTAAATTCCCTGTCATTTCATCTGCAAATACGATACTAGGTTCGTTAATAAATGCACGTGCGATAGCGACTCTTTGTTGCTCACCACCGGATAATTTAAGAGGAGAGTGATGTAAACGATCACTTAAGCCAACTTGCTCCAGCCATTCAGTGGCTTTTAATTTAGCTAGTTTGGTATCCATGTATTGTAATTCAAGTGGTAGCATAACATTTTCTAAAGCAGTCAGTGTTGGTAACAGAAGAAAGGATTGGAATACAAATCCCACGTGTTGTGCTCTCAATTGAGCCCGTTCTTCTTCTGTTAACTGGCTAATGGGTTGCTGTGCTAAATGTATATCACCACTGCTTGGTAAATCTAAGCCTGCAAGTAAGGTTAATAAGGTAGTTTTACCTGAGCCTGATGCACCTAAAATAGCAGCACTTTCTCCTTGCTTTATACTTAAGTTAATATCCTGTAAAATGGTCAGATAATCATCACCATTTTTAACGCGTTTATGGACATGACTTGCTTGTAGAATAGGGGCATCTGCCATCATGAAAAAAATCCTTTTACTGATCATACTGCTTTTATTTACTTTACCTGTATTAGCTCAAAATACAATACTAGTGATAGGGGATAGTCTAAGCGCTGGTTATGGTATGGATGTTAATAAAGGATGGGTGGCTTTATTACAAAAGCGTTTAAATGAAGAGAAATATAACTATCGCGTGGTAAATGCAAGTATTTCTGGCAATACAACCAGCAATGGTTTAGCAAGAACAGCTAATGCATTGGCGGCTTATCATCCTAGCATTACTATTATTGAGCTAGGCGGTAATGATGGTTTAAGAGGTATTCCGCTGACCACGATACAAGCTAATCTGGCAAAAATGATAGAGCAGGCAAAAACTGCAAAGAGTGAAGTATTATTATTGGGGCTACAGCTTCCGCCTAATTATGGTGTGGAATATACGCAAGGGTTTCAAAAGATTTTTTCTGATTTGAGTCAGCAATATCAAACGCAAGTGGTGCCCTTATTTTTACATAATATTGATATTGACGTAAATTTAATGCAGGCTGACCGTATTCATCCTACTGCGCAAGCTCAGTCTAAATTACTTGATAATGTATGGCCCACCTTAAAAAACATGCTACAAAAGCCTTAATTTGATGGGGCTTTGCAGCCCTCGCAAAGAAGCCTTGAGATAGGCGTTATTTTTTTAGACTAGGCAGAGTTTCTTGATGAGTTGCTGTGCTTATTGGTGCTTTAAATAGACTAACCGTGTTAATACTTGCTGGAAGTTCTATTTTATCACGACAAATATCATTGATCATATTAAAGTAAGATGCAATAACAGGATGCATGGCAGCATTTGTAATAGACAATAATTCATCTCTAATATTTTTTGCGGGCAACTTCCCAATGGGCGATAACACAATTAATTTACCTGCTTGAATTTTATCTAGTCCTAATTGCTCGTGCTTTAACATACTTTCTACAATAACCACGTATTTCTTATCTTTTAATAATTGCGTAGTGACGTCTTTCAATTCACCGTCTTCTAAGCAAGGGTTATGTGTGCAGTCTATTACAACTACTTCCGCACTTGATTTAGATGAATACTTTTCTTGAAATGCAGCTAATTCTCTAATATCAACCAAGATAAATCGAGATTTGTTAAAGTCATTTGAAATGGTTAAATCTAAATTTCCTTCAAGGTTTTTAAATAATTCAAAATAACATTTACCAAAAGGATAAATTAATGTTGATAAAGATCGGAAATCTTCAGGTTTAAAAATTTGCATAGTCATGCATAGTATGCTTGCAGTTAATGCTTGCTGACCATTATCAGTATAGAAAACATCAATTGCTTGCCCACTTTTTAGGCCTAGTGCTGAGATGGTGTATTGCCTATCAGTTTTTCTTAATTGTTCTATAGGATCAATTTTATCTAGATTATGAGCGACACAGAGGCTATCTAAAACTGATAATATTTCCATCATATCTTCTGCCAATAAAACGACTTTTGAATAAACATGAGAAGAAAGATAATCTGTATGATTTTCTAGCCAAAAAGCGGCTTTTTGGCATGATTTAGTGAGTTTGGTAATAATGTGTGAATATAAATAAATCGAATCTTGCTGATCAAGAAGATATTTTGATTCTTCTATCTTATTTAAAGCGTATTTTAAGATGTTATGTAAAAATCCTTTGATTAAAATATTATCTGGGGTTGATTTTATATCTTCAGGTATGTTTTTTGGAACCATGCATGGATCATCAATAGTAGCTGAGCTTGTAATAGAATTAATATACATTTGAAAAGCATTTTTGTAAAAATCATTATCTAAACGGCATGCTAGCAAAGATTTTTCTGCATTTTCAACAGCTATTAAGGTATTAGCTGTTGAGCGCATAAATTTTAAAAAATTAATGCCAGTTTTATCTGTAGCTTCTTCACCGCGAGCTTTTTCAACGACCTTAAAACCTGCTGCTAGTTTTTCATCTTTTTTGTTTAGAAAGTTAAAATTAGTTAATAAGGTATTTAAGGTTGTTAATGTTTTTATAAAAACAGGTATAAAGGTCTCAGGTTCATAACCCATAGAGACACGCATGCATAGGTTGGTTGTATCGGTGATGGTCATGCGATTAAAGGCAAAGCTTTGCCTTCTATGTACTTTGATATTTAAACCTGCCATGTATAAATGGTAGTTTAATAATCCAGTGAAAAAGCTAATAATAACGTTGGTAATACCTTCAGAATAATTAGCACTGTTGTGGTCTTTTGTTAATTGATTAGGGTAAAATTGAATATCAAGACAATTTGTTGCTGTATCATGTGATACTTGAATGTTGTTTAATCGCTGTATTTTTGGAGATTGACAAATTGTTTGTATATTTTTACGTCTAAAATGTGTTAATGCTAAATATAAATTAGGGAAGTAAGCAGAATGGCTTATGCTTTTATTAAGCTCGTTAAGATTTTCATGCATATTTAAAATTTTATTTCTTAAAATGCTAGGTGATATTTTTAATAAATGACTGTCTGGTTTTAAATCAATCAATTTAACTAAATCAGAAGTATCATGATTTTTTAGGTAAGTTTCAATGCCAAGAATAGTGAATTTATAGGCATTCATTCTTAATCCACTGTAGGCAAAATCTAGTGAAAAATAAGGTGCTTTGGTTTGCTCCGCTTTTAAATAGCCCTTCATATCATAGCGCTGAAGAACTTTGACAAAATTACCCTTAACTTCATAACTAAATATTTTGCTAAGTGCTAGATTGCTTGGTAGTAGGCACTGATCTTTTTGATTTCCATTAAGACATTTAAAAAATGCACCGTGTACGTGCTTGCTTTGAGAGCGGGAGTAATATAAAGGATGCTCCATTTCTCTGGTTTGCACTTTTCCATAACCAATGCCAGGTGCAAAAGAGGCATGATGGATATGCAAATTCAATGTAGAAGCAAAAAGAATAATTTGTGGAGGACTCAATTTGGTAAAGCTTTCTATATCATATAAAAGGCTAGTGGCCATCTGAGCAAAGCCTTTTTGGCCGGTTTTCGTTTTTTGAGAAACCGGCTTTATTGCATAAGCCTTTAGCCAGTTGGGGGTTAATTCTCTGACTTTAGCCGTCAATACACTATTTTTATTATCTTGTTGAGCTGCAAAGAGAATAGTATGAAGAAAAGTTTCTAAATCAGTATATTTTGTGAGGGTGGATGGCAATATAAGAGGTTTATGCTTGTCTAATTTTTTGACAATTTCGGGTAGCTTACTTAGTGCTGCCTCTAATCTAGGCATTACTTTGTCAACGAAAGCCTTAAATACCGTTGGTGTTGTCCCTGGTAGAAAAATCTTTTTAATATTTTTGGAAGACAGGTGATATTGCTTTATTAGCAGCAAAATTAGTAAGCGATATTCTTTAGGGGTTGATTTGGTCCTATCTTTTGCATTGGAGAGATTAAACTTCTTTTTTATAGAATCAAATTCTTTCTTGCTAATGCCTAATGCGGTCTGAAATAAGTCCTTTTCTACTAAGGACTTAGAGAAATCTGCTAGCGTCATAACCACCCCTTACAGTGTATCATTTTGCCAAATATAAGTATTGAGGTAAATTTTAGCACGAAACTGGGGTGGGAATTCAAATTTTATATAATAGTTTAGTCGTTATTGAATAGGCTTAGCTGCGTTTTGTAATTCTGCCAATTCAGCCATCAAATCATGAATTTTAGCGGTGCGGCAAGATATTAAATTGACGCCTGTTTTGCGATGAGTGAATATAGTAGTCATTGAGCTCACTGATCATATGGAGTATGTGTCTTGTCACTTGAATTGATTCAAACAATTACTTTTGCATTTGGTGCTCTATTTCCAGTTGTTAACCCTATTGGCTCCTCTGTTATTGTCCTATCAATGGCAAGTGGTGCTTCTCCTGCTGAGCTTAGAGTATTAGCGCTAAAAATCGCACTTTATACCGCTTGTTTGCTTATCACAGTTTTATTTTGTGGCTCCTGGGTGTTGAACTTATTTGGTATCACTATTCCTGTTGTTCTGATTGGTGGTGGGTTGGTGCTGGCCTATATTGGCTGGCAATTATTAAATGCCTCCGCTACTAACAATCCGGAAAAGATTGCTGTAGAAAACAGTGACCAAAAGGTTAATTCGCTAGCGTTTTTTCCTTTAACAATGCCAGTCACAGCGGGTCCAGGTTGTATTGCTGTTGCTATTGCATTGGGTGCGCATAGTCTCACTGGTGATTGGAACTCAACGTTGGTTAATCAGCTAGCCAATTCCATTGGTATTATATTGGTAAGTCTCGCTGTGTTTATTTGCTATCGTTATACTTATTTGGTTACGCATAAGTTGGGTACTGCTGGTACACAAGTTATTATGCGGTTAGCGGCGTTTATTAATCTCTGTATTGGTTTGCAGTTGATAGTGCATGGAGTTAAATTGTTAGGTCAACAGTAGCACCTGAAAGGAAGTCGATATGGAATTGGTTAAACTGTTTTTATCTACTTAAATAAACAAATTCAAACGTGTGCAGCTGACTTAATACAGCCGGTAATCACGGTTACCGGCCACTATAAGTGGAATTCAAGAAGAGAGAGAGAAGCGATAACCTATCATACCTCACGTGACATTAAGATAACTTCATCATGCGAATATAAGTCTTTAATTACCGCAATTTCTTTTGCTTTCAATACGTTCTCATACAATGCTCTAGCTGCATTATCAGTTCGTGTCGAGACTAAAACTGCTTTTAATGTAGCATTACTGTCTGAGAGATAATCTTTGATATATGAGAGTGATTTACTTATTAATAGCGTGCCAATACCATGGCCTTGATGAGATTTATTTACAGCAATTTGCTCCAGCTCTATAACTGACTCTAATCTGAAGCCACTTTTTTGTATCCACTGTATGTAGCCAATGATTTTATCTTTCTCATCTCTAGCAACAAACAATATGATTCTTGGATATGCGGCAAAATTACAACTTATCCAGCCGCCTGAATTTCTTTGTCTAGGAAATTCCTCAGCATGGATTTTTGCAACAGCATCTACATCATCACTATGCATAGGTAAAATAATAACAGGCAAATTGTTCTCCTAATGATCATGTTAGAAAAACCTCATTTCTTTATAAATGATCTAGAGTCATGCTAGGTCGCACTTTATGTTAAATTGACTAATGTTGTGGGGTTCATCTATCTGGATTTTTTGTACCATGTTTTTTCCTGCATTGTTTTTTGACTATGTTGCGTAGCAAACACCCCACATGTTAACAAAGCGGCTCCTGCTGCCGCACTTGTAGCGGGATGCTTTTGTACCATCGTTGGAATATTTTTCACTATCATTGAAGCAGCTACACCTATGCTTGCTCCTGTAGCACCTCCAGCAATGAATCCTAAACAACTTATAGCTAGCTGATTAGCAAAATATTTACAGTGTGTATAATTTGGGTCTTTAAAAGCGTCAACGGCTAATCCTGCCCCTAATAATCCTCCATATATCAAACTTGCGCTTATGCCAAAAAACTCCAGCATACTAGGTGAATCAAGATCTGTAGAGCTTGTATTTGATGCTTTGCATTTAGTATGCATTGCTGCTGCCTTAACGGTTGTATTTATTTTTTGCGTATTGCCTAGATGCTTAGCGAATCTTGCTAACATAAAACCTCCTAATTTTTTTTGTAACATTATGCATAAATTTAATGTTGGTTATCATACATAAGGCAATTACACCTGTAAATCAGGGCTTAAGTCAGCAAGCTGGCGAAAAGGCGACAAAATATAAAGCTAATTATGCCTTGAAATATGCCCTCTGCAACTCACCTATTTCTACCGAAATTTTCAAGTTTTTATTTTGGGCAGATTCACTGAATTTCTCTTTTAGTAATTGAATAATAGCACATCCAGTTTCTTCTAATTTTTCTGCTGTTCGTCCAGGCAATATCTTTAAGTCAAGATGCACAAATGAATTTTGAGGATTATTGTCTCCAAGACAATAAAGGTCATGTTGTATTGCCCTGCCTTTGCAAGAATCAAGTTGGGTTGGCAGAAGATCAACAAGCAAGTGATTAAGGCTGCTTAGGATGTCGATAATACTTAATTTTTCTATAATATTTGCGCTATATTCTAACGTTATTTGTGGCATGATAATGTCTCACTGCTAGATGATGATAGGTAACGATACTCAGATACGTCTGGGTATCGTTACTCGTTTTTGTGCTATTAGTAAACACGCTCTTTAGGCTCGAATGGAGGCATGGAATGTGGCTTCATGTTTACTTCACGGAAGGTCACTTTACCATCTGTATAGCAAAGAAGATGCTTTAACCAGTTTTTATCATCACGCTTAGGATAATCTTCACGGCTATGAGCACCACGGCTTTCTTGTCTAGTTAACGCTGCAACTGCCGTTGTATAAGCAACTTCCATTAAATTATCCAACTCTAAAGCTTCGATACGAGCTGTATTAAATACCTGACTTTTATCTTTTAACACAGCATGTTTTAGGCGCTCTCTTAATGCTTTGAGTTTTTCAACACCTTCAACCATATGCTCTTCTAAACGGAATACGCCAAAATCTTCTTGCATGACTTTGCGTAATTCACTGCGAATTTGCTCGCTATCTTCACCTTTCTCTGTGGTATTCCAGCGATTAAAGCGTTCCAATGCACGCTGGATATCTGCCTCTTTAACAGGGTGCAAAGGTAATCCTTTGTTGATTTGTTCCTCTGCATGTATACCTGCTGCTTTACCAAAAACGACTAAGTCCAATAAAGAATTACTACCTAAACGATTAGCGCCATGAACAGACACACATGCACATTCTCCTACTGCATATAAACCTTCAACAATCTCATCTCGACCATCAGCAGATTGGATAATCACTTCACCATGCACATTGGTTGGTATACCACCCATCATATAATGGCAAGTTGGGGCAACAGGAATAGGTTCTTTTAAAGGGTCAACACCAACAAAGGTCATGGCTAGCTCTCTAATGCCTGGTAAGCGTGTATTAATAACATCAGGAGATAAATGATCTAAACGTAATTTGACATAATCAACACCTTCAGGATTAAAGCCATTGCCAGCACGCAACTCTAATGCAATAGCACGTGATACAACATCACGAGAAGCTAAATCTTTAGCATGAGGCGCATAACGCTCCATAAAGCGTTCACCATCTTTATTAATTAAATAACCGCCTTCGCCCCGACACCCTTCCGTAATTAAAACACCAACACCTGGCAACCCAGTTGGATGAAATTGCCACATTTCAATATCTTGCACTGGAATGCCTGCTCTTAGAGTCATACCAATACCATCACCTGAATTAATCCAGGCATTTGTGGTTGTCTCGTAAATGCGACCTGCACCACCTGTTGCAAAAATTACGGCTTTAGCATGGAAAAAAGCAAGGCTGCCCGACTCCATACAAATAGCAACCACGCCTGCAATCTTGCCCTCTTCATTTTTAACTAAATCTAGCGCAAACCATTCATTAAAAAATTGAGTGTTGGATTTAATATTATTCTGATACAAGGTGTGTAATAAGGCATGACCGGTGCGATCAGCAACTGCACAAGTTCTATAGGCAATATCCTTGCCATAGTCTATGGTTTGGCCTCCAAACGCGCGCTGATAAATTTTACCATTATCCATGCGGCTGAAAGGCATACCCATGTGTTCCAGTTCATACATCGCCGATGGTGCTTGTTCACACATGTATTCAATACAATCTTGGTCACCTAAGTAATCAGAGCCCTTAATAGTATCGTACATATGCCAGCGCCAATCATCAGGATGAGCATTTCCTAGTGCTGCTGCGATACCACCCTGAGCAGAAACCGTATGCGATCTTGTTGGAAATACTTTAGACAAAACAGCCACTTTAAGATCAGAATTGGCTAACTGCAATGCACAACGAAGGCCTGCGCCACCCGCTCCGATGATAATAGCATCAAACGTATATGTTTCGACTTTCACAAGGACTATCCTTTCAAAATACAGAATGAGCGCTATTCTAGCATAATGATTTTGCTTTTTTGAAAATATAATCACTGATGATTATACCTAAAACAGGCTTTTCAATAAATTAAATAAGGGGCTGTTTACAATTCACATCGGCAACCACATAAATCTCATATTGCCGCATGATTGTCCTTAGTTTCGACCAAGGGTCATCAATCAATTTATTACAGCTAATTGTAAACAACTCCTAGTATTCTTATTGTTTTTAATCAAATTAAATAATAGAATCAATAAGATTTGTCTAACTTATGCGCAAAAGGATTTTGCAATGATACCTAGATTATGGGTTTGTGTCGCTTTATTTTTTTCTGTTAACTGTTCCGCCCATCAGTGGGTAATAGAAGCCGGTGGAGGTGCTGGACGCACTTACTTACCTGGCAATACAAGCGTTGATAATGGCGCCCCCTCCCCATACAACCAAGATGTATATAGCATTCAAAATATATCCACTCACATGGGGCAAATTGGTGTTGGGTATCGCATGGGTGAAGAAAAATCATTTCTGCCTTTTTACAGCGCGATGATTAATTACCAACATTATAACAATGGCAATATCAATGGCTATGTGGCTCAATACGGCCTAAGCGAATTCACCAACTATCGTTATAGCATGCAATCTGCCAGTGATGTTTTCATGTTACAAGGTAAATTAGATTTAGCTGCTTGGCATCATATTCTTCCTTATATTTCAGCAGGCCTTGGTGCTGCACTTAATCACGTTAACCAGTATCAGGAAACTGCCTTAGAAAATGTAACACCACGCATTAGCCCAGATTATGCTGGGCATACTGAAAAAAACTGGGCGCTAAGCTTAGGTGCCGGATTAGATGTTATCTTAACAAAAAATTATTGGGTGACTCTAGGTTACCAGCGCTTATATCAAGGCAACTTTAAATCTGGGTCAGGAGCAGATAGCTGGGCAGGTACCAAATTAGATATTGGTCATGGCAAAACCGATATGGTCTTTATTAATTTGTCTGCTAATTTACCTCAAGCATTCACTTACAGGAAATAACCAATGAAGCGCTTACTAAGCTTATTACTATTGTTATGTACAACATCTGTTTTTGCTGGACAAGATCCTCTTTCATGGACAGTTAATCCCAGCTCTGGGTTACCTGCAAATACAAGCGTAGGTAGCACTTATGCTATTACTTATCGTATTACCAATAACTTACCGATGGCAGTTCCATTAACGGTTGATAGCCAACACACTGGTGGAACTTACACCATTACTAATGGATGTAATAAAACATTGGCAGCGAAAGGCCAAGGTGTGAATACCTGCTCCGTTCACATTTCTCTTCAGCCAACAAAAACAGGATCTCATACTTTTCAGCTGATATTAAGCTATCATAAGAATCGTGTTCCTCTGACTAAATTGGTTACTAATACCACTTCCAATCAAACATCTACAAAATTAGATGGAAGAGTGACAACACCGCTCCCTCCTATTACCTATATAGGTTTAAATTATCCCGTTAGCTTTAGCTATCTTAATAACGGACAAACTGCAGTCACTGCTACGGC
>CAYZRM010000026.1:15007-18149 GCA_964480845.1 uncultured Coxiellaceae bacterium
AATGTTTGCCCAACCTCAACTACGCTGGGTATAGCAACATTAACAACCAATGGTACAGCAACGCTAACAAAAGGAAATGATACCTGCTCTAACGCTACATTAGCGGCTGGTGCTAGCTGTGAAGTGAATGTCTCTGTTGTGCCAACCGTAGCAGCGGCTAATTTATCGGTGCGCGCTTCTTTACCGTACAACGCTAATCAGCTAACAGCTTCCGTCATTTCCAGTGAAGCAGTCTCTGCATTAGCTAATCAAGCAACTACTCACACCGTTATGTTTGTTAATCAGTGCGATCAAACAGTCTGGTACTCATTCCAAAATAATGCTGGTGGTTCAACCAACAAGAGCCCTGATCCAACACCAGCAGGTCAGCGCACATTTGCTGACTATCAATTAAATGCACAATTACAAGGAGCAGCTCCTTTTGTGAAAGTGCTGGCTGTTAATGAGTATATTAATGGTGCTATTTACGGTAGAACGCAATGCAATACGTCAACTGGCGTATGCGCAACCGCTAATTGCCCTGTTATTGCTGGCACAGGTACTTGCCAGACCAGTATTGGTGCAAATAATCCTACCACTATTTTTGAAGCAAATATGACAAGCCTCGCAGCGACTGATGGTGTATACGACATATCCATCATCAATGGCTTTAATATTCCTGGACAAATCAAATCATTAGCACCTTTAAGTAGTGATGCTTTTGGTTGTGGACAGTCTGCCGGTGCAACTATTCAACCAACAGGCTCATCCTTGGGCGCTTGTCCATGGTCATTTACAACACCGTCTACTATCGCACCTGATACAGCAGCAAACTATATCTGGGTATCAAGTGGCACAACAAATGGCTGCGGTGCTTGTGGCGCAAATGAGTATTGTGGTACCGCTTATTCCGCTGATGGTGGCCAAGCACCTATCTATCAACATTGCGGCACCTTTTTAGGTTACTGGACACTTGCTGATTATGTTGGTTATTCAGCCAGCTCTCAGTGGGGCCTAAATGGTGTAGGTGCTAACCTGTATAATGCGTATAATATGGGAACAGTATTACCTAATGGCCCACTAGGCTCGTATGGCACCGTAGGCGGCACTGCGGCAACTTATGCAGCACTGTATGCTTGTACGCCAACTTCTAATAATAGCCTAAACTCCGGCTATGGCTCAGGCACTCCTGCTAACCCATTACCTAATACCAATGTATGTGGCTGCTATGACTGGAATCAATCAGGTAGCGCTGCACCAACTGCACAGGCATCGCAATGTACAGGCTATAATTCAGATTGGATTACCAATGTCTACCCACGCATTTTGTGGCTAAAGCAAGCGTGTCCAACTGCGTATACCTATCAGTTTGATGATAAGTCGGTATCTTTTACTTGCAACGTGCCAGCACAGAAAACAAGTTATCAGATTACCTTCTGCCCTGGTGGCAAGACAGGCAGACCCGGAACTTAGTTGATGACTAAAGCCTCTGTTAGATCAGAGGCTTTATGAAAGTGTGATGGTATATTCTTAAAAAGGCTTTTTCTGTATAAAAAGCCTTTTTTGTTAACTATGAATCCAAACTAACATTAATCTCTCTTGCATCTGCCCGCCCAAATTCATCGACCACTCTGACAGTATAATGACCTGGAACGGCTTTCCAGATAAAGGCTTGATCCCTATTAGCTTTTCCTAAATAATTTTCATTTAAAAACCAATGCAAAGTATGCACATCTGCATCCACTACTGCTGTAAAAGGGATATTGCTGTCAGTCTTACCAACCGGCACGATGTAATGGCTTTCTGTCGCTGGGGAAGCAATTTGTGGTGCAAAGCCATGGAAATTATCAGCCACACAATCTTTCTCATACCTAGGGGGTACGCGTCTCTGTATTCCTGCTCGTTTAAAAATAGCTAAAATATCAGAAGGCCAAAACTCATAAATACGAAATTGTGTCTCTTGATTAATGTGACAAGTTCGTAACCTTGTTTTTTTATTAATAGCAATTTCACGGTAAACATTATCTGTTTTTATTGGCGATTTACCAGGGATAAACCAAACCGATTCTGTTTCTTGGCAATAGCGTGTTGGCAACATGCCTGATGCCTTACACACTTCAATTTTAGAGATATTCAAATGGTTTGATGGTGTTAGCACACTATCCGCATCTTTCAATAAAGCATGCGCAATATTTAGAAATAAAGGTGCTGCCATTTCTTTACCGATCAGAGCAGGATTGCTTTGATTATTGAAGTTCCCTAACCACACAGCCATCGCATAATGGCCGAATACACCAATTGCCCATGCATCTCTATATCCCGAAGACGTCCCTGTTTTCCAAGCAATATCATCATATTGCTTTTTAACCCCATAATGCATCCCTGGTGGCGGTGTATCTTTCAACATATCAAGTGTGAGATAACTCGCTTCAGGGCTAATGAGAGATATTTTCTCAGCAACATGAGATGCACTGATGCTACGCAGAGGCTGCCAGTTTCCATGATTGGCCAACATCGCATACAAAGCTACTAACTCATGCATGTTAAGCTCAACCCCACCTAACACTAATGCCAGTCCATAATATGCTTCACTTTTTAAATCTTTCACCTGAGCCGTTTTCAAAAAATCATATAAATTTGGGTGTTGTAATTGATCAGCTAAATAAACGGCGGGAATATTACGACTTAAAATAAGCGCATCCTTAGCTTTAATTGGCCCCATAAAGTCATAATCAAAATTTTCAGGGTTATAATTACCAAAACGATGAGGCACATCCTTTAAAATAGTCCCTGGGTGAATTAACCCTTGGTCTAAAGCTAAGGCATAAATAAATGGCTTTAGCGTAGATCCAGGGGAGCGTTTTATTTCTGTACCATTGATTTGTCCGCTAATCACTTTGCTAAAGAAATTTGCCGAACCTAGCTCTGCTTTAATACCCATGTCTCTGGTATCGATGAGTAAGATAGCTGCATTATTCACACCTATATTTTCTTTTCTAGCCAAATAAGTTTTTGTCATATGCTCAATCATACGTTGGTAATCTAAATTAAGTGTTGTTATTGTTTGAGCATCTTTAGTGATATGTGTTAATACAGTAGTCACAAAATGTGGCGCCAGAAAAGGCAGAGATTGAATATTGCTAACCTGCAATGGTAACTGCAT
>CAYZRM010000026.1:18249-23813 GCA_964480845.1 uncultured Coxiellaceae bacterium
TGTAACGCTAACCAAATTTGTTGTATCTTACCCAGCCAATTTTTTGAATGAATACCATAACGCAACCTAGCAACTTGCATACTAATAGTAGAGGCACCTATACGCCGATGACCACTCACATACGTTTGCCAGCTCGCTTTTAATAAAGAAATCGGATTAAAGCCAATATGGCCATAAAAATATTGATCTTCTTGCAATAAAGAAGCCTCAACCATCAGGGGTGATATCTCCTCTAGTGGCATGTAAAGTCGATATTTCCCCTCTTCATTTAATGTTAGACGTAAAAGCCTATGCTGCTCATCGTAAACTGCTTTAGAGAAATGAAGGCCGGCCATCAATGGCGGCGTTGGCAATAAAAATAATACAAGCACAATGCTGACAAGAATGGAAACTAAGGTTATGCTTAATCGCTTGAGGTGTTTTTTCATAACGGCTGGCTCTGTTAAGTGCTTGCTAACAATAGGCTATCCCTTCAGTAAGGTCAATATATAGATTTATTTCTTAGGTGGTGACAATGATCAGAAAGTTTTTCTCAGCGCTATTTGGCCATGTTTCTTGGCAAGCACCTATCTGGCTTAAGCAAATTAAACAGTCTATTCTATTGCATCCCAAAGCATTTGGTAGCAGTGTTGTCTGTCTAATTTTATTTCTAACTCTTTCTATTTACAGTTATTTTAATTACCTCAATACACCCAAACCTGAGCAGGTGATTGCTCAAATAACCCCACCAAAAATTACACCAAATGAGACAGAGCTTGTTCCTTATCCCTTAGAAATTGAGTTTGGCATCCCTGCAAATGGCGAGCTAAGTGCAAGAGCTGTTGCACCTTTAAACCTTGTGGGGCAGGTTATCTCTAGCGGAATACAATTATCGCCAGCCATGCCTGGCACCTGGATATGGGACAATGACCACCAGCTAGTATTTACCCCTAGTAAAGATTGGCCAGCAGGACAGACATACCAAATTAAATTTGATAAAGCAGTATTCACCAAAAGTGCCCGTATGGCAGCTTGGTCAGCAAAATTCTCCACACTCCCTTTTGAGGCCGTTATATCGCAATTTAAATTCCATCAGGACCCCACAAATCCGCAACTCAGGCAAGTGGTTGCTACCATTGATTTTGGCTATCCTGTCGACACCCAATCGTTAGAAGATCACATTCAACTAGCTTATGAAGGGTCAACATTATTAGACAACCAATCTGTCAAATATACCCTCAAGTTTGATAAACATCAGCGCTCTGCTTATTTGCTCTCTGAAGCTTTATCATTACCAGATCATCAGAAATATTTAGAATTACGATTAACAAAAGGGATTAAGGCGCTAACAGGCCCAGGTAAAACAAAAGATCCTATCAGCGCTTCTGTTTTGATACCAGATGCAGCAAACTATTTTAAAGTTAGTCATGCTAACGCAGCTATTGCCCGTAATTTGCAAGATAGGCCAGAGCAAGTATTGGCTATTGAAACAACTATAGGCGTACAACAATCAGTATTAGATAAGGCCCTCAAGGTCTATTTACTACCCAAAGACTTGCCAGGCAGTAAAGGGCAAGCAGCTATTAAAAATTATGCATGGCAACATGTTAGCGAAATCACTCCTACCATTTTATCTCTATCTACCCCGCTAGATTTAACAGGAATACCTGCTCCTCACGATTTTTCAGCCTTGCATAGCTATCGATTTAATACAGAAACACCTGCATATCTTTATGTAAAAATTGACAAAGGAATCCTTGGATTTGGTGGGTTTAAGCTAACACATGACTATGAAGCAATTATAAGCGCACCGCCCTATCCACAAGAAATCACCCTACTACATAAGGGTGCTTTATTAGCGCTAGGCACAGAAGAAAAGCTATCTGTATTAGTGAGAGGACTCAATGCCGTTAAATTTGATATTGCTAGAGTATTACCTGATGATGTTAATCATTTAGTAACTCAAACTAGCGGTGACTTTAGCAATCCCTATTTTATTGATCCTAACTTTAATCAAAATAACATCAGCCAAATTTTTTCAGAAGTTCAGCATTTTGATGCAAGTGATCTAGCTAAAGCACAATACACGGCACTCAATCTAAAAAAATACATTAGCCAACAAGCAAGTAGCGGTGGGCCACAAGGTCTCTTTTTACTGCGAGCACAAGGCTGGGATGATGAACACCAAATGCCTTTAGAAGCCGTTGCTAAGCGCCTTATTCTAATTACTGATTTGGGTTTAATTGTTAAAGATAATAATGATGGAACACACGATGTATTCGTACAATCCATTAATAATGGGACACCTGTTAATCAAGCAGAAGTTGCTATTTTAGGCAAAAATGGCATTGCCTTAATGACACATAAAACAGATGCGACAGGACACGCTAGCTTTCCTAACCTACAAGATTTCATAGATGATAAAGAACCAACCGTTTATCTGGTGAAATTAGGTAATGATGTTAGCTTTATTCCTTATAACCACTTAGACAGGCAACTCAACTATTCAAAATTTGATATAGGTGGCATTACAACATCTAGCGAGAATCAAGCAGCCTTAACAGCCTATATTTTCTCAGACCGAGGAATTTACCGTCCGGGTGAAACGGCACATATTGCCATGATAGTAAAACAACCCTTTGTTTTTCCTCAGCCTGCAGGCTTACCACTAGAGGTAACCGTTATTGATTCGCGCGGTGTTACCATAAAAGATCAAAAACTAAGCTTAAATGAATCTGGCTTCTTAACAATTGATCTCCCAACCAATCAAACCTCACCAACGGGTCAATATTTTATTAATCTTTTTATCGTTAAGGATAATCATCCTAGCAACCAAATTGGTTCCACGTCTATTAATATCGCCGAATTTTTGCCAGACCGTTTACGTATTAATGCTGCGTTTTCACCTAAGCCTGCAGTTGGATGGATTTCACCAACTGATTTAATGTTAAATGTGGATCTTTGGAACTTATATGGTACGCCGGCAATTAATCATCGCGTACTAGGCAGGGTATACCTAGCACCACATGCAGTTAAGTTCAAACAATATCCTGATTATACATTCACTGACCCATTACTAAATAAAAAATCACCACCTAAAATTTTCCAAGAAACACTGGGCGAAGTGCACACGAATGAACAAGGGCAGGCTATATTAGACCTAAAACTAGAAAAATTTGATAAAGCGACTTATGAACTTTCTGTACTAGCTGAAGGATTTGAAGCTGAAAGTGGCCGTAGCGTTTCGACACAAGTACAGGCATTAGTCAGTCCACTCAGCTATTTAGTTGGTTATAAAGCTGATGGTGATCTAGCTTATATTAATCAGGCAGGTACGCGTCGTATTGATTTTATTGCCATTAACCCTGATTTAGCAAAACAAGCATTAACCCAGCTAAAACTAAAGATTTCTCGCTTACAGCCTATCAGCACCCTTGTTAAGCATGACGATGGCACTTATCAATATCAATCTGTTATACAGACCACCGAAATAAGTAGTGAAGACTTTGCAATAGCGCCATCAGGTAGTACTTACCTATTACCTAGCAAAGATATTGGTGATTACTTATTAACACTGACAGATAGTCAAGGACTAGAGCTGAGCCAATTAAAGTTTAGCATTGTGGGTGATGGTCAACAAACCTTGCCTAAAAATGCTGAATTAAATGTAAAGCTAAACAAAACAGAATATGCACCGGGTGAAGAAATAGAAATGCAGGTAGTATCACCCTATATCGGTGCGGGCCTTATTTCATTAGAGCGTGACAAGACACATGCCTTTAAATGGTTTAAAGCTAATGCACTTTCATCTATTCATAAAATTAACATACCTAACCATTTTCAGGGCGATGGTTATGTCAACATAGCCTTTGTAAGAGATTTGAATTCACCTGAAATCTTCATGAACCCGCTGAGCTATGCCGTGCTTCCTTTCTCAGTTACACATAAAGAACATGATTTAAATGTAAATATGACAGTAGCGGAACAGGCAAAACCTGGCGATATATTATCAATCAGCTATCAGACTAACCAGCCAAGCCAGATTATTATCTTTGCAGTTGATGATGGTATATTACAGGTTTCTCGTTACAGTACCCCTGATCCTACCGCTTATTTCTTCCAAAAACATGCCCTGCAAGTAGATACTATGCAAATTGTAGACCAAATTCTGCCAAAATTTATGGCAGATAGAGAGTTATCTGCTATTGGTGGGGATGCAGGTGAAAATGCTATTAACAACGATTTGAATCCATTCAAACGTAAGACAGATGCCCCAGTTGTTTATTGGTCAGGTATATTAAATGCTGATACTAATACCAAACAGGTAAGCTATCAAATACCGGATTATTTTAACGGTTCACTACGTATTATGGCTGTTGCTGTTGCACCACAAGCGGTAGGGGCTACCAGTAAAACAACAGAAGTTAAAGGTGATTTCATTATTAACCCCAATCTACCCACCTTTGCATCACCTGGTGATGAATTTGATGTAACAGTAAGTATTGCCAACAATATCAAAAATTCAGGTAAAGATAGCTCAGTAACTATTAGCCTATCCACATCAGATAATCTTGAAATTCTAGGCAACTCAGTTACCAAAATATCAATTACTGAGGGACGAGAAACCAGTCTTCACTTTAAAGTGAAAGCAAAGAATAAATTAGGACCAGCTGAATTAATGTTCAAAGCTAGTACTCACAACAAATCTAGCCAAGTTCGATCTAGCCTAAGCGTGCGCCCTGCTTCACCTTACATCACTACATTAGACAGTGGCTATACAAATCATAATCTTCGTCTGACTGCTAATAGAGTACTCTACCCAAACTACAGAAAAGTATTAGTAGCAGCTTCTCCCAGCCCTCTTATTTTATTATCAGGTATACAGCACTACTTGGATGAATACCCATATGGCTGTACAGAACAGCTCACCAGCCAAGCTATTCCTGCTTTAGTGATGCTAAATCAGCCGTGGCAGAAAGAAAAACAGCCCATATTAAGAAGTAAAATAGAAAAAATCATTCAAATGCTTGCATTAAGACAAATGGACAGTGGTGCATTTAACTACTGGCCAGATACAGGCAGCGAATATAGTAATGATTTTGCTACAATTTATGCCATGCAATTTCTAACTGAAGCAAAAGCAGCAGGATTTTCAGTACCAGATAGTATGTTTTTTTCTGGAATCAGCTACTTGAAAGAGCTTGTTACTCATCCTATCAATCATATTGATGATGCAAGATGGCAAGCCTACGCCATTTATGTATTAACAAGAAATGAAATTGTCACCACTAGCTATCTTACACATTTGCAATTAGCCTTGGAGCAGAACAGCCATATTAAATGGCAACAAGATATTACTGCAGTTTATCTGGCCACCTCTTATCAATTAATGAAAAGCTATGCTGATGCAGAAAAGCTGTTAGGGAAGTATAAACCTATTACTAAGCCTGAAATAGGAGATTTCTATAACTCTAATATTGCAAATGCTCAATATTTATTTTTAGTTGCTAAGCATTTCCCTGATAAATTACAAACGATCAGACAAGACCAATGGATGTCACTTGTTGACTCCATCAATAAAAATA
>CAYZRM010000027.1:0-23386 GCA_964480845.1 uncultured Coxiellaceae bacterium
CGCACTTTACAAAGTGCTAAGTAGTCACGTAATCCAGGATTCATGCCTTATCTCTCGTTTCTAACTATATTTTTTCTGACGGTGATGATAAGGATATTAGCATTTTTCGTGCAAACTATGCCACACATGCATATACTAGCCACTAGTCATCTCTTAAGGCCTAATGCAGGATGTGTTGGATCCCTGGGGATGAAATGCACCGCACAGAGTAGGAGGCGGAAAATGGGATTTAGAAACGTTAGTTCTTTGTTGATCATTTTTTTGATCTTAATGATGATTTTTGGTACTGCTCGGTTGCGTGAAATTGGTAATGATTTGGCCGCTGCTATTCGTAGCTTCCGTAAAGCGATGCAAGAAGAGCCGGAAATGTCCAAAGATAAACCTGAATGAATATTAGTCTAAGTGAAATGATATTGGTCTTATTAGTGGCTTTGATTGCCATTAGACCTGAGCAAATGCCTGAAGTGGCTGCAATGCTGGGTCGTCTAGCCAGATTAGTGCGTAGCTTAAGCGCAAATATCAAAAGTGAAGTGAATGCGCTAATTCATTCATCGGAAAACTCAGATGAACGCCAGCAGTAAAAGCGATGCTTTGCGCTATCTAGTAGAGATTCGTGTGCGCTTGATTCGTTCGCTCTTGGTTGTGTTGGCTAGTTTTATTATATTGCTATCTTTTGCTAACCAGCTATATACCTGGATGGCAGAGCCCTTATTGAGGTTTCTTCCCCAGGGACACTTAATTGCTACTCAGCTTGTTTCCCCAGTTTTTGTGCCGTTTAAGTTGGCATTTTTAGTGGCGCTTTTTTTATCCATCCCATTTATTCTTTATCAAGTTTGGGGGTTTATTGCGCCGGCTCTTTATGCAACTGAGAGAAGATGGGCTTGGTCCTTTATAGTCTTTAGCACAGTGTTGTTTTATGCAGGTCTTGTATTTGCTTATTTTGTTATCTTTCCTATGCTATTCCATTTTTTAAGTAGCACGACGCCAGCAGGTGTTGAATTAAGTCCCGATATCAGTGAATACCTGGATTTTACCATGAAGCTATTACTGATATTTGGCATGTTATTTGAAATTCCTATTATCATGTCTATCTTGATGCGATTAAATATTGTTCACAGGGCTGCTTTTATTAGGCGACGTCCGTATGCGATTATAGGCGCCTTTGTGCTTGGTATGTTGTTGGCGCCACCTGATGTGTTATCTCAAACAATATTAGCTTTACCGATATGGGCGCTGTATGAGGTGGGAATAGGTTGCTCTTATATCGGTTCTTTAGCAAAAAGGAAAGCAAGGTGAGTGATGTGGTAGATGAAAGACGACGTTGTTTCTTGCGTCGTGCAACAACAGCAGTAGGCGGCATTGGTTTGGCAGCAGCATCTGTGCCATTTTTTTCTTATTGGATGCCAAATGCCGTGACTGAAACGGCGGCTCAGCCGATTGATATTGATATTAGCCAGTTAAAGTCGCGTGAGCAGTTAACAGTTCCTTGGCGCGGTATGCCTGTATGGATCATTCAGCGTGATGCGTCTATGTTGGCTACTTTATCTAGCGTCACATCCGAATTACGTGACCCATTGTCAGAGCAGTTGCAACAGCCTGTGTACTGTAAAAATATACATCGTTCAATTAAGCCAGAAATATTTGTTGCTATTGGGATTTGCACCCACTTAGGTTGTGTGCCCACCTATAGGCCAGATATTGGTAGCGTCACCCCTACTTGGCTAGGTGGTTTTTATTGCCCTTGCCATGGTTCTTCTTATGATTTATCAGGGCGTGTTTTTCAGGATGTTCCTGCCCCTTTGAATTTAAAGATCCCTCGTCATATGTACTTAAGCGCAACCCAGCTAAGGATAGGGGAAGATGCTGACGGTGTACAAGAGGCAATTTCTATTAGCTAGTGCAGGAGCTGTTATGTCTGAAGGAAGAAGTATATTAGCTACCTACTGGAAGAACTATATCCTTACATATAAAGTTCCTAACAATCTGAACGTTTGGTATGTATTCGGCTCTATCTTATTAGTTTTATTTTTTTTGCAGATAATCAGCGGCATTTTTCTGGTGATGGAATATACGCCAACAGCAGAAGGTGCATTTGTTTCTATTCAGCATATTATGCGGAATGTGCACTATGGTTGGTTAATACGGTTTATTCATACAACAGGCGCGTCTGCTTTCTTTGTTGCCATCTATTTGCATATGTATCGCGCATTAATTTATGGCTCTTATCAAAAACCTAGAGAATTTGTTTGGTTGGGCGGCATGTTTATGTACTTGCTATTGTTGACCCAAGCATTTACTGGTTATGTCTTGCCTTGGGGGCAATTATCTTACTGGGCTGCTGTTGTTATTACATCGTTGGTTGGTGCTATTCCATTTGTAGGGGAGACGTTATTAGTTTGGCTACGCGGTGGGTTTGATGTGTCTAGTGTGACCTTGCATCGATTTTTTGCCCTGCATGTAGTAGCGATACCATTTTTGTTATCGTTGTTTATTTTCGCACATTTGACTGGGCTGCGTCAGGTCGGCTCAAATAATCCGGAAGGCAAGCCCCAGGAAACAATTCCCTTTCATCCTTATTATACAGTAAGGGACTTATTAGGGATTGCTGTTTTTTTATTGGTTTTTTGTTTTGTTGTATTTTTCATGCCTAAGCTAGGTGGTTTATTGATAGAGCCAAATAATTCTTTGCTAGCTAATCCTATGCAGACACCCTTACATCTATCACCTGTATGGTATATGTCGCCGTTTTATGCCATTTTGCTTGGTATTCCTAGTAAAGGGTTAGGCCTGTGTGTGATGGCCGCGGCTATTGCTATCTTGTTCATATTGCCCTGGCTGGATAGGAGTACTGTTCGCTCTATACGTTACAAAGGTATCTATTCAAAGCTAGCAATGATGGTATTTGTTATATCATTTTGTGGGCTAGGATATTTGGGGTGTGAGCTTGCATCACCACTCAATACATGGTTAATACGCTTATTAACACTAGGCTATTTTGGATTTTTCTTTTTCATGCCGATTTATTCAGCTAAAGAAAAGATAAAGGTGGCCTCAAAATGAATAATAGGTTGATGCGCAAGTTATTGGTGCTAGCTAGCTTGTTTTTTCTTGTAAATAGCCATGCTGAGAATATCCCTTTACTTAAAGCAACGATTGATCGCTCTGACTTAGCATCTATTAAGCGGGGGGCAGATTTAGTGGCGGCAAATTGCTTAAGCTGCCACACCATGATTTACATGAAAAATAATCGATTAGCGCAAGAGTCGGGCATCACTGACGACAGAATGCCTTTAAATGTGAAGGAATGGCCTAATGGCGTGGTGCCACCGGATTTATCTTTGGTAGCTGAAGTGCGGGGTTTAGACTGGCTGTATACTTATTTGCATAGTTTTTATCAAGATGCTAGTCGGCCAACAGGTAGTAATAATTTATTGTTACATGATACTGGCATGATAAATATTTTAATGCCGTATCAAGGAACACAAGTTTTGTTGCCTTCTAGCGGTAGTTTAATGCTGGTTAAGCCAGGCAGCCTGATGCCCCCAGCATTTGATGTAATGACAGGTGATATAGTTAATTTTTTAGGTTATGCAGCGGAGCCTTATCGCTTTCAGCAGCGCAGAATAGGCATGTTTGTTATCATTTTTTTAATAATTTTTCTTTTATTAGCGTATTTTTTACATAAAGAATATTGGAAAGATGTTGAGCGGTATCGCTTAAGGTCACGGCATGAATAAAGCATTAGCCCATACAGTAGATTGTTTAGGTAAATTAACAGAGGAAATTTTTTCCTGTTTACTTGATCCAGATTATCCGCGGTTACTATATTCTTTTGAGAGACGGCTGCATAAACAAAAAAGTAAATGCTTAAAGAGCATACAAAAGATAGTGTTACCATCTGTCAGAGATAAGTGCGCTCATCTGTTAGAGGTTTTGCTAGATCTGTCTGCTATTAGGTGGCGTGTTTCTGATCATAGTACGTTTTCTATTGTTGCCATCGAACTAGGAAATATTTTATCTGCTTTAGAGGCGAGATTTGATCAGCTGCATAAGTTGGTATTGCATAAAAGTGTTGTGTTCATGGATGACGATTGGCTGTCACGAGCGATTGTGGCATTTGAAGAGATGTATTTTAGTATTGTGAATGTCGCAGCAAAAGAGCCACTAGTGTTTTTGTTATTTATTGATGGACTTAAGACACTAGCAGAGCTATTGATTGATTGCCAGGCAATCGTCGATGAGGGGGTGGCATGAATCTTTTTAAGCGATTGAGGCCGGTCGTGAACTTTAAATCGGGATTATTGCCTTTATTGAATTCTTTGTCTGCGTATCTGTTTGCCTGGTCAAATAGTTTGAAGTCTAATGAATCTGTTTCCTTAGACAAAATGCGAGACCAAATAGCTGACAGGTTGTTAGATAAGAATGATTATCCTGAGTGGGTGTTCGATGTGGGGTTTAATCCGGGTTTAAGGGCGGGCTTTCGTTTTTTCTTAATTAAGCTTGACCAAATTATCGATATCTTCTTCTCAATTAATTATCTTATTCACAGAAAGATTTCGTGTGAGTTAATGCAGCCACTAAAAGATACCTTGATAGATGTCATTGATAATAACAATGAGCTTATATTGGCATTGTCTTTATTTTTGCAGAAAGGTGTTTATCCCGAAGCGATATCGGATTTTACAGAAGATATGGCAAATCTTGAATCTTGTATGCAAAAAGAAATACCTAATGAGCTAGAAGTATTAGGTATAGCGCCTGATTATATTGCTGTCACTAGTTTGGTGAGGGATATAAGAGATATGCGTCAGTTGCTTTTAGTGTTATTGGCTGCCTTGCCAAATCCAGATAAAAGGGGATGATGATGAAAAGAATGGTGTTGGTTTTACTGGTTTGTTCTTCATCAGTATGGGCATATGATCCTTATGGGGTTTGTCATGTTTCTAACAATACAGTCGATAAGGTGATATGTGATGGTCCTGCTGTGTTGGTTGATACTAAAGTAAAAGGTGTGATTAAGGTGACAGGTGCTTTAACAGCGGCTAATGTCATCACTCACGCTGGCTTAGTATCCGGATCTGCCACTTTGAAGAATGTCACAATTGATGGGTTAACTGTTATTAATGGCGATTTAAATGCTAATCACTCTACTTTTAACCAGGATTTAAAGGCAACTGCAAATCATACTGTATTAAGTGGATGCTCGGTCAAAGGATCGATCGTTATTGATATTAATAATGAGCATGCTCCTGATGTTAAAATTGAATGCGGGTCATTGGTAAATGGCGATGTTGAATTTAAAGGCAAGCAGCCAGGCTTGGTGCAAGTGACAGATGATTCTTTTTTAAAAGGAAAAGTTATCAATGGCACCATGGAGTTTGTGCGTGAAACGTGCGCTAAGCAAAATGGCTAGCTTATTCAAGCATGGATTGCCATAGTTCAAAAAAATGAGGGCAAGTTTTGCTAACACATTCTGCCTGGTCAATGACCACTTGTTTAGTCTTTAATCCTACTAGTGTGCATGACATCGCAATTCGGTGATCGTTATGCGGGTTAATAATGGTGCCTCTGGGTGTGCTCGGATGAATCATTATCCAATCATGGCCTGATTCAACCTGAATATTTAATTTTTTTAATTCCGATTCCATTGCAGCAATACGATCAGACTCTTTTAGTCGGGCATGTGCAATGTTGTAAATGCGTGTTGGTGTTTTTGCGAATCCTGCAATAGCAGCTAAGGTCATGAATGTGTCAGAGATGTTGCCCATGTCTATCTCTATGCCGTTTAATTGAGTGGGACCTTTAACATTAATGTAGCCATGCTGTTTAGTGATGTGGCATCCCATGCTTGATAAGGCATTGAGAAATCCAATATCACCCTGAATAATATGATGTGTATCATTAGTTGGTATATTAACCTCACCACCAGTAAGGGCCGCAGCTGCAAAAAAATAGGATGCAGTCGAGTAATCTGGTTCTATATGGTAATTAGTGGCGCGGTAGTGTTGACGATGAGGGATTTTATATTTTCCTGGAGATAATTGTTCTGCATAAGCACCAAATGCTTTCATGACAGCAATCGTTAAATCAATATAGGGTTCGCTGACTAAATATTCCAAGGTAAGAGTGGTTGGGTTTTTCGCGTAGGGAGCAATCATTAATAGGGCTGAGGCGAGTTGACTAGACAGTGATGCATTGAGTGTAATGTTTCCGCCGTTAATGGTGCCACCTTTAATGCTGAGTGGTAAACTATTTGTGGATGCAGGGACTATACTCGCACCTTGCTTAACTAGTGCATCGAGCAAGGGCGCAAGTGGACGTTCACGTAAGCGTGTACTTGCATCGAAATGGTATTCGCCCGGCATAATTGTACAAGCAGCTAATAAAAAACGAGCAATGGTTCCTGCATCTTGGCACCATATGTTTGCGATTGTTTTGGGGAATTTTCCATCACATCCTTGTATAGTGCAGGTTGCTAGTGATGTATCTATCTCTAGATCTATTCCTAATGTTTGTAGTGCTCGTACTAGTGTTAGGCTATCATCACTGATTTGTATATTTGATAAATGAGACTTACCTTTTGCAAGAGCAGCTAAAATTAAAGCACGATTTGTGATACTTTTAGAGCCTGGGATAGGAATGGTAGCTTTGATTGACTTGGTGCAAAAAGGCGCTAATTTTTTCATATATTACTCATGGTAAATTCATCATCAATGATTAAGTATTTTAACATAGAATATTCAGTTTAATACTAAGGGATCTTATGTTGTCGCAGATAGAGCAAGCAAAAATGCTTTATGATCAAGGAGAGATTGATAGGGCTATTGAGCTAGTAACGTTGGTAGTGAACAAAGAAGATAACCTTGAAGCATTGCATCTCTTGAGTATGTTTTATATTGAACAAAACCAGTTTAGCAAGGCGCAGGACTATTTGGAAAAAGCCCTAAAGATAGCACCTAAGCAGGTTGTCATTAATCTACACTTGGCTAATGTATTAAAAGCTCAGAAAAAATTCAGTGAGGCTGAGGTATTGTTGCTATCTTTGCTAGAAGAAGAAATAGAGGCAGCGCCGTTATATAACAACTTAGGCTCTCTTTATTTTGCACAGCATAAATTTCCTGAATCAAAAACAGCTTTTCAAAAAGCGATTGAGCTAAGAGCTGATTATGCTGATGCATACTATAATTTAGGTTTGGCTCTTACTAGATTAAAAGATTGGCAAGGTGCAACAAATGCCTATGACGCTTTGTTGTCATTGCAGCCTATGCATGTGGGTGCTTTGTTTCAATTAGGTCTGATATCGATGGTATTGCATCAGTTTAATAAGGCGATTGAGTATTTCTTGATAATAGAAAAGGCTTATCCCTATCACTTTGAAACACAAACTAACTTAGCAACCTCTTATTTAAGGTTAGCAAAGTATTTACCTGCAAAAACGCATTATTTAAAAGCACATGATATTTTTCCTGGGGATGCACAGGTATTGTTTAATTTGGGTATATTAGAAATGCAGCAAGGTCATGCCAAAGAGGCAATCCATTATTATGTCAGTGCTTTGAAAATTGATCCAACACTAGTTGGTGCACATAATAATTTGGGTATCGCTTATATGGCTACAAAAGATACGGTTTCTGCCATTCGTCATTTCAAGGCAGTATTAGAAATAGATCCTAATAATGAGCCATTAAAGCATACGATTGATATTATAGAGCGCCATAAAACATTAAGTACGTCACCACCTTCTTATATTCGAGCGCTATTTGATTCGTATGCTGGTCACTATGATGCACATTTGTTAGAGGAGTTGCATTATCAGGTGCCAGCATTGATTGCTAAAAAAGTGGAAAAAATAGCTAGTTTAGACTGGCAAGTCTTAGATCTTGGCTGTGGGACTGGGCTGTGTGGTGAGAAAATCGCATCTTTTGTTGGAAGTATGACGGGTATTGATTTGTCACCAGAAATGTTAGCGCTGGCCGCAGAAAAAAATATTTATGCAAATTTGCTAGATATCGATATTTTGCTTTTCTTGGAGAAGCATGTTGGCATTTATCATTTGATTATTGCTGGAGATGTGTTGGTTTATATGGGAAGTTTGCAGGCGCTATTCCAGCAAGCTTATCTATCCTTGCAGCCGGGGGGCTACTTTATTTTTAATATTGAAGAGGGCGCAGAAGATAGCTATCAAATGACCTCTTCTGGCCGTTTTGCGCATAATGAAAGCTATGTAATTGGTTTGGCTGAGCAATATGGATTTGCAATTCAGCATCTCGATCATATTGTTATTCGCGAGCAAAATAAGCAACCGGTACGCGGTTGTTTATTCGTATTGCAGCGAGCGCTAGCGTGTTGACTCATTTTTATGCTAAATTTTTAGATGGCTAGCGATGACTATCGAGGAAAGTGTTATGAAGCAGGGTTTGATTGGTTTCTTACTTTTTACAGTGTTACTTTTAGCAGGCTGTGCTTCAAATCGTCTGAGTTATCCTAGCCCAGCGCTGGTGGAAGAGAGTTGGCCATATGCGGTAGATACGCAAGTTAATCAGTGGGCACAAGGTGCTGATCATTGGTTCTTGACTGGCAATCCTAATCCTACCCAAAAAATGAATGATCACGCGCCTTATGTGGCGGCTATTAGCACGATGGAAGTAAAGGTTCCTAATTTTACTAATATTGATGCGGGTGGTCAGTTCCAAGTGCAAATCGTTGGCACGCAAGGTCCTAATCGCGTATTTGTTTACGGGCCTAATGATGGCGTTAGGCAAGTGATTGTTGAAGTCAGAGGTAATACCTTATATTTGCGACAGCCTAAAAATGCTTGCCCTAATGTAGGGCGCACGATCGTTCGTATTGGTGTGAGAAACTTAAAAGAATTGGTTCAAGCAGGTCCAGGACTAATTGAGGGTCGTCAATTACAAAGTACAGGCTTATCTGTCTATAGCTATGGCAGCGGGGGTATGTATTTAATTGGCAATATTCGCTTATGTTCAGTCAGTAATAATGGTTATGGCCGTATTAGTATATTTGGTGCAAAGGCAACCGATCTTGATATTAAGACAACCAATAGTGGGTCAGTGAATATCAGTGGCCATTTAACGTTGCGTTCTATCTATCACCGCGGTTGTGGAAATATTAATGTGATAGGTGTTAATGGCGGCGTTTTAACTATTGATGCAGCAGGCAGTGGCAAGATAGGTATACAAGGTTGTTATGATGTTTGTCGTGTGATAGCTAAAGGTAGTGTTTGTGTTTATAGCTATTGCGTCAATAGTGGGCGTTTGCAAGCCTATGTGTCTGATAAGGCAACGATAGGTATGGCCGGTTATGCAGCCAATTTAAGTGTTATGGCAAATAGTGAGGGCTATTTTGAAGGTCGTTACTTGCATGCAAAAGAGGCTTACTTGAAACTTTATGATAAATCACATGTTAATTTAGGGGCTAGCGATAGAGTATTTGCAGCGGTTAATGGTGCTAGTAGTGTTTATTTCTTTGGCTCACCTAGTAACATTACCAAATTTGTAAGAGATGGTGGTGTCATTTTGTCAGTCGCTGAGAATAAAAAATTTCCTGGTGTTTGTTATATCGCACGTCAACCAGACATGATGAGGAATTATAAGAACTAGTATGTTGCCCCAGCTAAAATATAGCCTACTTTAGCTGGGGCACACTCTTAAAGTGCATAAATCATCGTATCGAATGCACTACCTAGTTGTCCTCCTAGCATTCTAATGAAGTTAGGCGATCCGCCAAATTCTTTAAAGCGACTGGTCCCAAACTCTTTTTCTGCTACATCAGTTAAGTTGCCTATTCCATCGACCAATCCTAATGATAAAGCGCTTTGTCCGGACCAGAAGTCGCCTGTGAATAAGGTGCTAGGGTCAGCTACTTTTAATCGGTCTTTACGGCCAGCTAACACTGCTTGTTCAAAGTTTTTATGTACTTCTGCCATGACTTCTTGAATTTTTTTCTGATCTTCAGGGTTTTGTGGCAAGAATGGATCTAAGCGATCTTTATCTGCGCCAGCTGTGTAAACGCGGCGCTCTATGCCTATTTTTTTCATTGCCTCATCAAAACCAAAGCCTTTGATAATCACGCCTATCGAGCCTGTTAGGGTGCTAGCATTGACATAGATTTGATCTGCAGCAACCGCAACGTAATAGGCACCAGATGTTAGTAAATCTTCACCAACAACGACTACTTTCTTGTGGTATTTTTTCTTCATGGCAACAATGGCATCATGAATGATGGCTGCTTGTACAGGGGTGCCGCCAGGGGAGTTGATATCAATGATCAGCCCTGTAGTTTGCTTGCTTTCAAATGCATCTTTTAAAACAGGTACTATGGTCTCAGCTGAAAATTCTCTGCCAGGTGCAATCATACCATTCAGGCGAATAAGGGCGACTTGCTTATGATTGTTTGTTGCACTAGTGCTTTTTTTTCCTGATACCAAGTGGAAGACGCTATAAAATAAGCAGGCAAATAATGCTAACCAAAGAAGAGAGCGAATATTCCTCCAGCGCCTATCTGCTCGCCTTTCTCTTAACATATCCTTTACTAATTCATCTTGGAGGTGGTGTTGATTAGTATCTTGCATGAAATATGATTCCTGTGTAAATGGCATTGAAAAGCATTGTTGCTTCAATTCGACCGTTTTATACTGATACCTTAGCTATAAATTTCTTATACTTAGGAGATATCGTGCGACGTGTACAATCTACCTTGTTTGCTTTGTTGGCTGCAAGTGGTCAAGTTAATGCAATGAGTATATTACCTATGAGTGAGTCTATTTATACATGGCGCATGACTATTTTGTGGGTAAGTATCGTTGCCGGTATTGGCGTCTTCTTTGCTATGTTTTATGCAATGTATCGTTATCGTAAGCCTGATGCCAAATATAAAGATATGGGTTGGGTCGCGCTTTCTTGCATGATCATGTTGCTGATGGCAGTGCCTGTTATTCAGCAGGGATTTGCGATGAAGGTTGTGGCAAATCAAGAGAAGGTATTAGTGCCTCAAGAGAAAGTGGTGGTGTCACCGGTAAATCGTTTTATTCGGCCTAACAGTCCATTGCCCACAACGCCTACGCCTGTGCCAGTGGCTCGTCCTCTTAAGGTTGTTTATAAGACAGTATCTGAAGCAGATCCATTAAAGGCAGCAATCCATCGTGGCCAAGTAGTCTATGCAAAAAAATGCGCAGTTTGTCATCAGTTAAGTGGGGAGGGTGTCCCGCCTATCTTTCCTGCTCTTAAGGACAACGACATGGCGACAGGTTCAGTTGACGATAATATTGATCGTGTGATGAATGGTAAGCCGGGGACGGCTATGCAGGCATTTAAACAGCAATTAAATGATCAGCAAATAGCCGATGTGATTACCTATGAACGAAATGCGTGGGGCAATGATACAGGCGATCTTATCAAGCCTAGCCAAATTGCTGCAGCAAGAAAAACGAAACCGTAATTTTATCTGTGCTGGCTTTTCTTGGCTGTCTTTGTATACTGATGGTAATTACTAAAGAGTAGAATCTTATGGCCTGGTTAATTAATGCATCACAGTTAGATAAGTTTCGTAAAAATCAGAAAAACCTTATTGTGCTAGATGCTAGCTGGTATTTGCCAGCTGCTCAGCGAGATGCTAGGCAAGAATTTCTTGATAAGCATATCGCAGGTGCTCGCTTTTTAGATTTTGCTCCTTTCCATGATTTCAGTTCACCCTTGCCTAATATGTTGATGCGGGATGAGGCTATTATTGGCCAGCAAGTAGGGGCGCATGGCATCACGAATGATTACAAGATCATTTTTTATGATAATGGCGATTTGCACACTAGTTGCCGTGCTTTGTGGATGTTTAAAGTATTTGGCCACAATCCTAATCAGCTCTATATTTTAGATGGCGGTTTGAATGCCTGGCTTAAATATGGTGGCAAGACTGAAGCGGGTGAGCATAGGAATGTCGCTTCTAAATCGTATTCTGTTAATTTTGAAGCGCGCTTTATTCGTACGCTAGTACAAATGAAAACTAATTTACATCATCCGCAAGAGCAGGTGGTTGATCTGCGCCATCCAGTGCGTTATGCCGGTGGTCCAGAATCAAGGCCAGGGTTGCGTAGTGGGCATATTCCTGGCAGTTATTGTTTTCCTTATGCCACCCTGTTTGAAAAGGATGGTCGTTTTAAGTCGGTGGATCAATTACGTAAGCAGTTATTAGGCTTGGGCCTTGATTTTAATACGCCCATGGTGACTACCTGTGGATCTGGTATGACGGCACCTATTTTGAATTTTGTATTCGATTTGCTGGGTTTAGAGCATCATGCTGTTTATGATGGGTCTTGGTCGGAGTGGGGCGCATTGGAGCTTTATTCTGGTGAGACTAGCCTCTCAGAGCGGCCTATTAAAACTAGTGTACAGTCTTAACAGCTAAGCCCTAAGTGCTGAGCGTGGAATCGCAAATGATCTTCAATAAACGTGGCTACAAAGTAGTAGCCATGATCGTAGTTAGGTTGATAACGCAACTGCAGTGGTGTATTCGTTTCTTTGCATGCTTGTATTAAATAATCTGGGTTCAGTGATTTTAGTGCGGCATCGGCAGTGCCTTGATCTACTAGAATAGATGGGCCTTGCCAAGGATGTTCGTGTATGAGTTCGCAGACGTCGTATTGTTTCCACGCTTGATGATCATTGCCTAGATAAGTTTTTAATGCGTTTAATCCGCGCGGGCTACGTATTACGGAGCAAATGGGCGCAAGGGCTGAAACAGATAGATATTTATTGGGGTTTCTAAGAGCAATCATTAACGCACCATGGCCACCCATGGAGTGGCCGGTAATGCTGCTGCAATCAATATCAATATTAGTAAAATGCGTTTTAAGTAGCTGCGGTAATTCATCTACAACATAGCTATACATTTGATAGTGTTGTTTCCATGGCGCTTGTGTGGCATTCAGATAGAATCCCGCACCTACACCAATGCCTTCATCCGTTGTTTCATTTGGCAAACCCAGTGTTGGTGGGCTGGTGTCGGGGATAACTAAGGCAAGGCCTAGCTCAGCAGCAATTCGTTGTGCCCCAGCTTTAATCATAAAATTTTGTTCAGTACAAGTGAGGCCAGAAAGCCAATATAGAACAGGTATTTTTTTGGCTTTCATAGATGGCGGTAAAAATAGTCCAAAGCGCATCTTACATTGATTGACAGTGGAAAGATGTTCAAAGGTATATTGCATGCCATTAAATATTTTATGAGCTTCAATTTGTGCTATTGCTATGTTATCTGTCATTTGATTTAGCGCTTGCAGTCCCTAGAGCATTGATCCAGTGAGTGAGTAGTATCTACACAAAAGCTAACGCAAGCATTATCAATTCGCCCAGGGTTATAACGTTCGCTATCTTGGCAGTAAGGAGAGCAATGACGATTGGTGCAGGCACTCAGTATCATCATTAGGCTGATGGCTGTTATTGTATTAAATGCTATGCGCATGCACTTATCTCTCCATGTACCATAGGAAAAATTGACCCACCCCATTCATTATCTCTTTATGTTAGCATAAATAAATGCCAGGAGGGTGAATGTATGAGTTGGGATAGTGTTCATCAAGTTTTAGTGTTTATTCAACATGTCGTGTCTGTATTGGGTATTGGTATAATTGTTTCTGGTGTTCTTTGGTGTTTAGGGCAATACATTTTTCATATTTTAACAGGTGGTTTTGACACCCAGGCTGTTGGAATTAATCAAATTCGTCTGACCTTGGGGCGTGTGCTTATTCTGGGTTTAGAGTTTATTGTGGCGGCTGATTTAATTGGTACGACGACAACCCCGGATTATTATTCTGTTGGTCTATTGGGTATTATTGTTGTTATTCGGACGATGCTCAGTTTTTCTATTAATCGAGAGTTAATGTCTATTGTGAAGGAATAGGAGTCGTTATTTTTGTACGCTTGCTCGATAGGTATTAAATTTTGAGTATGTTTGTGGTTTTAAGTGCTCACTAATCAATATGGCAGCCTGCTTTTGATCAAATGGCTGTACAGAATTGATTGGTGAGCAACCAATTAATAGTGTGATATTTGCTAGAAGAAGATAGCGCATTCCTTGCCCCATTAATGCTATCTATTTTTTTGCCAACTAGCACCGCTAGATTGTCCTGGGCCGTTGTAAACACTCACCGTTATTCCATGGATATTGTGTGTATCTAGTTCTGTTGCGTCGGCGAGTAGTCTTTCTAAAAACCAGTGTGACAATTCTTCAATAGTAATATTGGATAAAGGTAAGATAACCGTGTCTTCTTTTAGAAAGGGCAGCTGTTTTTGATTAAAGTGTGCAATCCAGTACTCACCTTGCTCTTCTAGTTTTAGATAAGGCGATTTGCTGGGTAGTAAGAAATAGGTATTTAATTCTTTGCAAAGGGCGCGCATTTTCATTTTGTAAAAACGATAATCAAACGAAAGGCCTTCTTTACTGACAGCAAAGTGAAATGTAAGGCTCACATTGTAATTGTGTCCGTGTAGAGGTTCGCGGTCAGTCGCGGAGAAAATAGTGAAATGCCCTGCAGAAAAAGAGAATTCTTCTTTATGAATATCCAAACTAGCTAAGCGCAAGGTAACCTCGATTCAGTATTAAGTTAGAATGCTGCGAATTATGGCACAAATCAAGGATGCGAGTCAAAAAATGTGCATCTAAAGGTCGCGTCGGCGATCTTGCAGCTGGAAACCTATAGGGTCTATGCTGATGTTTTTGCTTAATCCCATGACTTTTATAATGTCACCCATCTCTGTTGGCATGGTTAATAATTTAACTTCTTGGTGCAAAGCAAATAAGCCTGCGGGATCTCTTCCTGCTTCTGCTCTGCTCACAGCATCCATTAAGCCAGCGCTTAATAAAAAAGCGGCTTGAGAGGTATAGCCTGCAAGTTCGCAGCCACTATCAGATGCTTTATCAATGATGCTTGTAAAATCAACATGGGCAGTAAGGTCTTGTAACCCAGGATAGCAAAGTGGCTGGTCATGGTGATGATGTTGATAGAAACAGGTTAAGGTCCCTTGAGCGCGAGCTGGGTGGTAGTATTCAAATTGTCCGTAACCATAGTCGATAAATAAGATGAGCCCCTGTGTTAAGGCGTGGCATAGTGTCTGTGTCAAATCTAACGCATTCAAGTTTATTTCGGTGGTGTAGCCGGCTGGTAGTTGATATTGCTCTTTTAAATGCAGGGCTTGCTTGAGTAGTCCGGCGGTTGTTATGTCTTTATACGCGAGTACCAGCTGATCATTTTCTAGGCCAATACATTGTTCCGTTGCACTTGTTTCAGTCATCTGCACACGATGAATCGGAAGGGCATCCAATACTTCATTAGCTAGTATGACACCTTTAAAGTGAGTCGGGGGTGTATCTATCCAGGAAACGCGGTCTGCTAAGTGAGGGCAGTGGGTTAGTAAGAATGTTTTTTGCTGGCTACGCAGGGTAGGGCTGATTTCCAAGATATAATAGTGGTGTGGTAGGTCGCCGGTTTTTTCTAGTGCGATCAGTAGATCGTATGCTAGGCGTCCGGATCCTGCGCCTAATTCTAATATGTCACCTGATGGTGTCTCTTGTAGTATTTGTGCGCACTGGTTGGCAAGGCAGGCGGCAAATAGTGGGGAGATTTCTGGCGCAGTAGTAAAATCACCGCTTTTGCCTAAATTAAATTCAGGCGCATTGTAATAGCCAAGCTCAGGATGGTAGAGTGCCGTACCCATGTAGTCAGCAAAGGAGATGGGCCCTTCAGTGCTAATGCGCTCTTTTAGTTTTTGAATGAGTGCTAGGCTGCGATTTAATTGAGCAGTACTGGGTTTGGGCAGGTCATTAATGGTTGTCATGGTGTAATTCATGTTGGTTGATGATCAATTGATGTGAGAATATAGCATGATTAGTTGCGCTAACTAGGTTTTTTCACATGAGTTTTTTACGTACGACATTTATGACAGCATATCGCAACCGCATTTATCCTAATTATTGGGATTTGTTGGCATTATTGATTGTGCTGGCGGTTATCTTTTTATTTGCTTGGAATGCGAGGCAAATGGCAACGCCCTATGAGTTGGGTCAGAGTCTACCTATTTCGCTTGCGCCATCGCATCTCTTTTTTTACGCCGGCCGCACTGTCGTTAGAATGCTAATTGCGCTTTGCTGTTCCCTGCTCTTTACGTTTATTTTTGCTACATGGGCAGCCAAAAGTCCGCGCGCTGGCCGTATCATTATTCCTATTATTGATATTTTGCAGTCTGTGCCTATTTTGGGCTTCTTATCTGTGACGATTACGGGGTTCATTGCGCTATTCCCAAATAGTCTATTGGGCCCTGAGTGCGCTGCTATTTTTGTGATTTTTACGTCGCAAGCGTGGAATATGGCATTGGGTTTTTATCAAACCGTGCGCTCTGTTCCTGGTGAAATTAATGAAGCAGCAAAAATGTTTCATTTGTCTGCTTGGCAGCGCTTTTGGCGGATTGATGTACCTTTTTCCATGCCAGGATTGCTATGGAATGCCATGGTGTCTATGTCTGCTGGCTGGTTTTTTGTGGTGGCATCGGAGGCTATCACTGTTTCTAACCAACAAATTCTCTTGCCTGGTATTGGGTCATATATTGCTGTTGCTATTCAAGCGGCGGATATTCATGCCATTGTGTATGCAGTAATTGCCATGTTTGTTGTGATTTTGCTTTATGATCAGCTGTTGTTTAGGCCGTTAGTGGCGTGGGCGGAGAAGTTTAAGTCAGAGCATATGTCATCTGAAAAGATAGCAGAATCTTGGGTGATAGATCTGTTCAGGCGTACGAGGTTATTGCGCAATATTGGCCGTCAATTAGCTATTCTATTCGATAAATTTGTTAATATTCGTTTATTTCGTACACAGTTTGGTTTGCCTATTAAGAAGATATTGCCAGCAAAGGAAAATCGTGTGGTGGGTCTGCTAATAATGGCATTGTTTTTGGTGGCTGGTTTGGCAGCGCTAGTTTTCTTGAGTGAGTATATTGTTAAGAATTTTTCACTAGGCGCAATTGCTTACGTTTTGTATTTGGGGTTGTTAACAGCTTTTCGTGTATTTATCATGATAGTGCTTTGCTCCTTAATTTGGGTGCCAATTGGTGTATGGATAGGGTTGCGCCCTGCTGCTGCGCAGTTGGCCCAGCCGATTGCTCAATTTCTGGCAGCTTTCCCTGCTAACTTGTTATATCCATTCTTTGTCATGACCATTGTTTATTATCATTTGAGTCCTAATATTTGGCTGACGCCGCTGATGATTTTGGGTGCACAATGGTATATTTTGTTTAATGTCATTGCGGCAGCATCGAGTATTCCTAAGGATTTATTGCAAGCAGCAGATAATTTTGGTGTGACAGGTTGGTTGCGCTGGCGTACGTTGTTATTACCCAGCATTTTTCCTTACTATATAACTGGCGCTATTACAGCTGCTGGTGGTGCCTGGAATGCAAGCATCGTGGCTGAGGTGGCTAGCTGGGGTGATGAAAGATTAGTGGCAACTGGGTTAGGTGCCTATATTTCCGAATACACCACAGCTGGACAGTTTCCACAGATCGCATTAGGCATTGGTGTCATGTGTTTGCTGGTGTTAATTTTTAATCGTCTCGTATGGCGTCCGCTGTACGTGTATGCTGAAAGTCGTTTTTTAGTGGAGTAATGGCATGTCTGATCCCATTATTGAAATCATAGATGTGCGTAAATCATTTAAGAAAGGTGATCGCCAAGAGTTATTGGTGTTGAATGATATTAATTTGCGTATCTATGAAGGTGAAATTATAGCCATTTTGGGTAAGTCAGGGTCGGGTAAGTCGACATTATTGCGTATTATTGCTGGTTTGATCGCGGCAAGTAGTGGTGCCGTGCGCTATCGCAATAAAGATGTGCGTGGTGCTGTGCGTGGTGTATCCATGGTGTTCCAGAGTTTTGCACTATTACCTTGGTTGACGGTATTGCAGAATGTAGAGTTGGGTTTAGAAGCATTAGGGGTTGATAGAGAAGAGCGTCGTAATCGCGCATTAAAGGCAATTGATATGATAGGGTTGGATGGTTTTGAGTCCGCACTGCCTAAAGAATTATCCGGTGGTATGCGTCAGCGTGTTGGCTTTGCGCGCGCACTGGTTGTCAATCCTGATATCTTGCTAATGGATGAGCCTTTTTCTGCATTAGATGTGTTAACGGCAGATAACTTGAAAAGTGACTTGCTGGATTTATGGCAAAGTAAAAAGACCGGTTTGAACGCAATTATTTTCGTGACGCATAATATTGAAGAAGCGATTGCAATGGCGGATAGGGTTATCGTGTTTAATAGTAATCCTGGTTCAATACGTTCAGATCTTAAGGTCATGCTGCCACATCCGCGTAGCGATTTAGATCCGCGTTTTCGTAATCAAGTAGATCGTGTCTATACGTTAATGACCACTCAAATGCAGGAAGGTAAGATGTCTGGCACACGCCATGCAGTGGTTGATATTGGCTACCGCTTACCTGAGGCAAGTATTGCTGAGATTACTGGTTTGTTAGAGTTGCTGATTGCACCTG
This sequence comes from uncultured Coxiellaceae bacterium, assembly GCA_964480845.1. Lineage (GTDB taxonomy): Bacteria > Pseudomonadota > Gammaproteobacteria > DSM-16500 > DSM-16500 > Aquicella. The sequence goes on from CAYZRM010000027.1 coordinate 18,544, forward strand.
AGCATCAGGGCAAGATGGACTTGCCTGATGTGGCTGATATGCTGGCATTAGATATTGACGATTTGTTTCCGCTGACGGAATTACTAGAGATATTACATTTTGCTCGCGTGTCTAAGGGTGATATTACCATCACTGATGAAGGTCGTGCCTTTGTGACGGCGGATATTTTAGAGCGTAAGAAGATTTTCTCTGTGCATTTGAAGCAACATGTTCCGTTGGCGCGGTATATTTACGATCAATTGATTCGCCATCCTAGGCACCGTGCATTAGAAGAAAACTTCCTGTCTTTGTTAGAAGACTTCTTGTCAGAGAGTGAAGCAGATCGTGTATTAAGTACAGTAATTGAATGGGGGCGTTACGCAGAATTATTTGCCTACGACTATAATGCTGGGGTGTTAAGTTTAGAGAATCCGCATTAGATGTTGGTTGGGGGTAGATGGTGTGCTTTTTCGGCCGTGGCTGACAAGTCGAGCGATTCGTTTTTACCTAAGATCAAATGCGCTTGATCTAGCAGCCTCCATCAGTAGTGATGTATTGAGTCAATATTTAGATCCCATTCAGGGCTACACTTGGATTACTGGCTATATTGCTTCTTATTATCAAGAGGTTGTTCCTGTTCTTCCAAAATCTTCACATGATAGAGTTTAGCTAGTCGGGTCAGTGCGTTGGCTAATACTTCTGCCGAAAATAAAAAGCCATCGATATAAATTAAATCATGCCGTGAGGATATTTCGCTATTGTTCTGAAAATCATGCTTTAGGGGTGTTAAGGTTGGCATTGGTATAGGCTGCGTAGGTGGTTTTTCAAGTTGGATGGTTTCGTTGAGTATATCCAGTATGCGTAAGACGGCATCATTAAAATGATGAAATGCATTTGCTTGCTGGATGATGATATCTGCTCTGTTGATATCTCGTAAAGCATGGTGCATGAAGGTAATGGCGCGCAAGGCTTCTCGTTCGAAGTAAAGTGTTTGCATGAAATGTGCGCTATCAAATACGCTCCCCAGCTTTTCATTGACAGATTCTTTGGCTAATTGGCGCTGCTTCAGTAATGATTTGACGATGGCTTCATCTATCTCATAATTGTCACGTGGCGCTGCTGCGTCTGGTTCTATAAGGAGAGTTGTTTCGTAATAGCTGCGCAATTGTTTTAATGTGGCAATTTGTGATCGTCTTAAGTGGGTGCGTGCATGTATGGGTAAGATGAACTGAGATACAAGGGTGGCAATTAATATGCCAACGCTGATTTCCATAAAGCGCTCAGCGGCAAAGGTGACGGTGGGGTCTTGGCCTAGCAAGATGATGGCAGTGGTAACCGCGCCTAGGGTGCCGGCATACCCAAAGCTGTCCTGACCTGTTGCATAATAACTGAACAAGAAGCTGGAGATGCCCATGGTTAATGCAATAGCAAGGTGTGTGTGCCCAAATACGACTATCGTAAAGGCCGCAAATAAGCAGCCAATCAGTGTGCCTAAAAAGCGCAAATAAGCTTTTTGTAATACGCTTCCTACATAGATCTGGGCGCACATCACTACAATAATTGTAATAACTATCCATTGATCAGCTTGGATGTTGATTAATTTGGCAAAACCAAAGCCAATAATGACTGCAATAGCTGTTTTTAGGCTATGAATGATGCGCTCAAGGCTAATAAACTTAGAGATCATGCAATATTCCCTTTTATTTTAATAATATTATCACGCGGTGCTTGCTCTCGTCGCAATTATTGCATATGATAGCGGTCATTATTGCGGGGTGGAGCAGTCTGGTAGCTCGTCGGGCTCATAACCCGAAGGTCGTAGGTTCAAATCCTGCCCCCGCTACCAAAATTTTAAAGAATATAGAGACCCCGTATGGGGTTTTTTGTTTATAATGGGCTCAATGCGAATTGCGCCCATTTTTGTATCGGGTCCATTGTTTATAATGAATAAAATAAATCCAGTATTACAAGAGCAATTAGCTACCCTTGTGCAATCAATGGGTTACGAGTTAGTGGGCTGCGAGGCGGTCCCCCAAGGCCGTCGTGTTGTGCTGCGGGTTTATATAGATAAAGAAACTGGTGTGACAATTGATGATTGTTCCACTATTAGCCGTCAAGCAAGTGCTATGCTAGATGTTGCAGATCCTTTTCAAAATGAGTATACGTTTGAAGTATCCTCTCCTGGTATTGATAGGCCTTTGTTTGAGTTGGCGCATTTTGAACGTTATGTAGGAAAGCAGGTGAAAATTAAGTTGTATACACCTGTGAATCAAAGGCGTAACTACAAAGGAACATTGACCCGTGTGGTAGGTGATCAATTGTACGTGTTGCCGGAAGATTCTGAGCAAGAAACTGTATTGCCTTTTTCACTTGTTGATAGGGCAAATTTGATTGGTGATGTCCGCTTCTAATATTAGGGGCATGTGGATAACATATGAGGTCGCGTAATGAATAAAGAGATCTTATTAGTAGTTGAAGCTGTATCCAACGAAAAAGGCGTGGATAGAGAAATCATTTTCCAAGCGATTGAAGCGGCCTTAGAAATTGCTACCAAAAAGAAAGCCGATGAAGACGTTGATGTCAAAGTGACGATTGACCGTAAAACTGGCGATTATTCGACCGCACGTCGTTGGTTAGTTATTGATGATATTGATGAACGCGATGACGCAAGGCTAACCACCTTAATTTTAGGCAAAGAAACAGATGCCTATCCACACGCAAAATTAGGCCAATATGTTGAAGAGCCAATGGAGTCCATTGAGTTTGGCCGTATTGCTGCGCAAAAAGCAAAGCAAGTCATTATCCAGAAAGTGTTGGAAGCAGAACGAGCTCAATTAGTTAATGCTTATCGCGAGAAAATAGGCCAGTTAATCAATGGCACCGTGAAAAAAGTAACACGCGATTTTGTGGTGTTAGATTTGGGTAATAATGCGGAAGCAATGTTGCCACGTAGTGAAATGATTCCTCACGAAGCATTCCGTGTGGGCGATCGTATTCGTGCATATTTAGCACAGATTACCTCTGAGGGTAATAAAGGCCCACAAATTATGGTGAGCCGTACACGTGCTGAGATGTTATTGGAGTTATTTAGAATTGAAGTGCCTGAAATTGGTGAAGAACTGATTGATATGAAAGCGGCAGCTCGTGATCCTGGTTCACGTGCAAAAATTGCGGTAAAAACAAATGACGGCCGTATTGACCCTATTGGAGCTTGTGTTGGTATGCGTGGTGCACGTGTACAAGCCGTTTCTAGTGAGCTAGGTGGTGAGCGTATTGATATCGTTCTTTGGGATGATAATCCGGCGCAATTAGTGATTAATGCGATGTCACCAGCAGAAGTTGCCTCTATTGTTGTCGATGAAGATACTCACACAATGGATATTGCCGTTAAGTCTGATCAGTTGGCGCAAGCAATTGGTCGTCATGGGCAAAATGTAAAGTTGGCAAGCGAGCTAACTGGCTGGACATTAAACGTCATGACACAAGAAGACATGGACGCTAAGTCAAATGCCGAAGGCGAAAAAATCTTACAACTTTTCCAAGATAAGCTAGGGGTAGATGAGAGCATTGCTGAGATATTAGCCAATGAAGGTTTCTCTTCCTTAGAAGAAATTGCATATGTGCCTGTTCAAGAGCTTTTAGAGATTGAAGGTTTTGATCAAGAGTTGGTAAATGCGCTGCGTGAAAGAGCGAAAGCAGCATTGCTAACTAAGGCCATTGCTGAAGAGCAGGCATTAACAGTAGAACCTGCTGACGATTTGTTAAATATGGAAGGCATGGACAAACATACAGCCTATGTATTGGCAAGCCATGGCGTTGTTAGCCGTGAAGATTTGGCAGAACAGTCTGTTGATGACCTATTAGATTTTGAAATTGCAGAAGAAAAAGCTGCAGAGTTAATTATGACTGCCCGCAAAATATGGTTCGATGATGAATCTAAGTAGGCGTAGGCAAGTTGTTTTAGTGGCTGGCATCATTTAAATTGGACGTCATTCCTGTGTAAGCGGGAATGGCGACTTTGTATGTGAGTGGCTCTGACACAGATTGCTAAGAGATGTTAGTGGAGGCGAGTGCGCGTGGTAAAGACAGTTGAAACAGATGGTTTGTCAGTAAAAAAATTTGCCGAAGAAATAGGTGTTACACCTGAACGTTTACTCGGTCAATTTAAAGACGCGGGCGTTAAACTTGCCGATGTTAATGATTCTATTAGCGAAGAGCAAAAGCAAAAATTATTACATCACCTGCAGCAGCATCATGGTGCAAAAACAGATGCTGTGCCTGAGCGCATTGTTTTGCGTCGTGCTAAGACTAGTGAAATTAAAGTAGGCGGTAGTCATGGCGCTGGTGGTAAAACAGTTAGTATCCAAGTTCGTAAGAAAAGAACTTATGTTAAACGTCCAACAGAAGAAGCTGGTGAAGCTGAAAAAGCAGGCGAGCCAACACCCGAATTAGTTGCTGAGCAAACAGTGACAACGCCTGTTGAAGCATCCGTGCCTCCTGCTGCAGAGCCAGCAATCCCTGTTGTTGAGCCAGTAGCCGAGCCAGAAAAAGTGGTTGATGTGGTAGCACAAGCATCACCAGTTGCAGAGGCATCACCTGTTGTGGCATCTACCTCTACTCCTGCTGAGTCTGTATCTGATTCAGACACTCCTGCAGAAAAAACAGAAGATGCACATGCTAAGCGTAAAGAAAAATTCCGCGAAGATGAAGCGCCGGTTGAGTCTACCGATAGAGGTAAAAAGAAAAAGCGTTCACGAGACGCTAATCGTTCTGGCGGTAGTGAGCGTAACATTGAAGCATTGTTGTCTCGCGGCGCAGATTTAGGTCGTGTTTTCAAAGTAGCAGAAGAGGATACCTCTGAAGC
>CAYZRM010000028.1:0-23054 GCA_964480845.1 uncultured Coxiellaceae bacterium
AACAACAATAGCAGCTCTGCCTTTTGGTGCTAACGAATAAATAATATGCTGCAAGAACATCAAATAAATTGCCATGGACTCTTTTTTCTTGGCGGGTACTTTAGGTACACCTGCAAAAAAGCGATCGTGATTTTCTTTACTTTCTAAGTCTTTAGAATAATCAGAAAAGTCGAGCTTAAACGGTGGATTGGAGACGATGTAATCAAATTTTTCTAGCTCGCCGTTTTCTTGCTTGTGGTATGGCTCCAGTATAGTATTACCCTTAATGATATTGTGTATGGAATGCACCAAATTATTAAGGATCAGATTCAAACGCAATAAACTCGATGATTTCTGCGAGATATCTTGCGAATAGATGGTACATTTGTCTTCACCTATCTCATGAGCGAGATTCATTAATAATGTACCTGAACCTGCAGACGGATCGTAACAGGTAACATTTTTCACGTTGCCTTTTTGTTCTTTTGGCACTAAGCAACGCGCCATGATTTTAGCGACTGCATGCGGAGTGAAGTATTCGGCATATTTACCACCACTGTTGGTGTTGTAGTCTTTAATCAAGTATTCAAAGATAGTGGCGTAGAAATCAAACTTCTCGTTAAAGATGTGTTCAAAGCTAAAGCCTGTGAGCTTATTGACAATGGCTCTACAAAAATCATCACGTTTATCGGTAACATATTTACTTAGATTTTCAAATAAAACAATTTTTTCACCACCATCTGTGAGTACTGAGAAGATACTGCTGTTATCACGGGCAATATCAACTAAGGTGGCATCGAAAATATCAGCAAAGTTTGGTTCGTTTTGCTTCACAAATAGCGTCGAAATAAAATGTCCCGGACTGATACGAGCAGTGCTTTCGCTTAGCTGCATCATTAGCATCTCATATTCATCTTCGGTTAGAGCTTTAAGAGCGTCCTCCCAACTTTTTGCATTACCAATGCTTTTGTTTAATTTTTTAATTTCATAGACAAATTTATCGTTCAGGAATTTATACAGAAATACCTGAGTAATGATTTTAAATTCGTTGCCGTCATTACCTAAGCCATAGTTGGCGCAGACACTTTTTAGATCATCAATAAGCTTTTTGATTTGCTGTACAAATTGTTGTGTTGTCATCATTACATTCTCTAAATGAATCGCCTGAAAACTGGCTTTAAATTATAAGCGAGTCGCTGCTCGGCCGTAATATTCGTTCATGTATTCTTTCACTATTAAACCGTTGATACGTTTAGTTGCGTCAGCGGTTAAGGGAATATGCTGTTTATTTTTAAACTGGTCGATAACAATCCGCATAATCATTTTTTCAACAAAGTTTTCGTTTTCTAACATTTTCAAATTTTGTTGTATTTGGTTGTCTACCGCTGTCTTTAAGCCTTTTAGGGCATCAAAGAGTTTATTTTCACTATCAGTTAAGGGATCTTTCTCCATTAAGCGTTTGTGCAAACGAGCATATTTTTCGTCGTTATCGTATTTAGCTCTTAATAGCTGGTTTTTACGTTCCAGCTCTTTAGCTCGATTATATATCTCGTTTAGCGCTTTAATGTTACTCTCCATCTGTTCTTTGGTAACTTCGCTTAAATTCTTCTTTTTAAATAAGCGTTCAAGTTCTTCCTTTAGTGAAATAAACTCGGGATCTTGCGGATCGAAATTATCACCCAAACCTTCGCGTGTTCGTTGAAGGATGTCTTTTAGTTCATCGGCTAGTATCATCTCTTCTTCGTTTACTTTGGTAAATGCAAAGATAACATCTTCTAGGGCAACATTTAGCAAGCTTGAAGCATCAACATTATTTTCGAGTGCCTCTTTCGTATTGATAAGGGCAAGGCGTCTATCAGCCTCTCTTGATAAGACATTGAGAGTTTTAAAATCTAGTCTTTCAAGCATTTCAAAATCGCCGGACAAACGGATAAGGTTATAGAGACTCTTGGCATTGCTTAATGCCTGTGTGATTTTTAACATTTCACTACGAGAATTAATTTGTGAAATTTGATCTGAGAATACCTCAGCATTGGTAGTGTCAAAATGGAACAAGACCTCTTTGATTTCTTGTATTTCTTTTAGGATTTCTTCTTGTGACTTAAATAGATTGCTATAGTGCTCTATTTCATCACCTAGTTCAGACTGTAATTCTCTAAAGTAGTCTTTGTTAGTTTTTTCAAATTCACTTTCTATGTCAGCAAAGTCTACAACATAACCGTAGCTAAAATTGTGATAGGTGCGGTTTACACGGGTAAGTGCTTGCAACAGGTTGTGAGCTTTAATTACGCGTCCCATGTAGAGCTTTTTAAGACGCGACGCATCGAAGCCGGTGAGTAGCATATTAAATACAAACAAGAAATCGATTTTGCCTTCTTTAAAATTTTCGACTAACTGTTTGCGCTCACTTTTGGTACCAACATCGTGCAGGATAACGGCAGCGCTAGTAACTTTGCTATTTTGTTTATTCTTCTCATTATATGTGGCGCTTGGTTCTGCGACTTTGAGGTAGCGTATTGGTAGCGCTTCTACTACTTCTGATTTAGCGTATTGTGTTTGAAAGATGTCATACATCATTTTAGCTTGCTCCGAAGAATCACAAACCACCATGCCGCCTATAGTGTTGTCGTTCATGGATATACGTGCTTGCTCAAAGTCTTTGATGATGTAATCCAGCATTGGCTCAACAAATTTTTTGTGTGCGTACACCAACTTTTTATTACCGCTACCTTTTAAAATTTCAGTATCTTCATAAATAGCCGCGAGTGTTTTCTGTAAATTGAACTTATAGCTGGTTTCAATATCTTCGCGAATTAAACGCAGGGTATAGCCATCTTTAATGGATGCATTGTAATAATACTTATGTATGTAACCGCCAAACAACGATTTAGAATTATATTCCTCACCCAATAGTGGCGTACCAGTTAAACCAATCTTAATTGCATTGCGGTCAGCTTGTTCCAAGTTAGCTAGAAAGCTACCTCTCGGGTCATAGCTACGATGCACTTCATCTAAAAAGAATACCCGCTGAATATTTAGATTGTAGTCACCATTTTTAATAACATTTGGGTCATCTTCAAATTTTTGAATATTGACGACAGTGATTTCTGCTTTGCCACTGTTATTGTGTATAGCGACGGGTTTCTTAATGTCTTTCGCAAAATCTTCTCGCGAGTCGATATTATGTACGATTAATCCGCGAGCCTTAAACTCTCGCCCTGCTTGAATAAGCAAGTCGAGCCTATCAACAATAAAGTAAAACTTGGTAATGACATTTTTATTTTGAAAGTAGTTTGAAAGGTATTTAACATTGTAATAAGCAAGTGCAGTTTTACCGCTGCCTTGGGTATGCCAGATAATACCTTTTTTAACACCCTCTTCGAGCTTTTGCTCTATCGCTTTAGTAGCAAATATTTGCGGATAACGCATGATGTGCTTTTGTAGACCCGAACTCTCTTTGACATAAGCCAGACCAAATTCAAGTAAAAAAGCTAAACGTTCACGTTGGAATAACGAGGTACAAATACGATTTGTAGGAGTTTCTGGGAGCTTATTTTTAGCAAACTCTGGCGACTGTTTTATAGTTAGCAGGTTATTATCTTTAAGTATGGCAGTTTCTTCGTCATCATTTACAATAGAAAGCAAGGTATCTAAGTCAAACTTCTGTTCTTCTCGGAAATAATTAAATGCAGGTTTTTGATAGGATGCAGTCGCGTAAAATGCCCCCTCAATTGGCATAGGCGAGCTATCGTCATACTCCATGTTATTGGAGAACACCATTATCTGAGTGAGGTTAACGAATTTTCTAAATTTCTTGTTTTGAAAGCGAGTTTGTAAGCGCTTTTGTTCAGCCAAAATCCCGTCACGGTTATTTGGCCGCTTAACTTCTATAAACACCAGCGGCAACCCGTTAATCAGCAGAGTAATATCTGGCCGAAATTCATCATCGTCTTTTTTATAGGGTAGCTCAGTGACAACATTAAAAGTATTGTTATTAAAATTTTCGAAATCAATGAGGCGTACACCTGATTTATCTATAAGCTTTTCATAGAAGGCTTTGCCTAGGTCTTCATTTTCAAGGATAAGCGACACATCAGAGAGGTATTGCTTGGCTTCCAGATCATTTAGCGTGGGATTGATACGTTTGATGCTTTGTAGAAAGATGTCGGTAAAGATATTTGTTGATTGATCCCATATGACCCTTGGATCTTTTAAGTACAGATAACTATAGCCCAAACGCATCAAATGCAGGATTGTAGGTATTTTTACCCGTGAATCTTCATTAAACTTCATCTTCTAAAAACACCTTTTATGCGCAAATGCTACTTTTGTTATGAGCCCAGAAAAAATAAGATGGTATTATTGCATTTTTTTTCTAACCTGGCATTAGTCTAATCAATAAGTTGAAGCCAATATTACTCTACTCTAAAACTAGACTTTAAATAAACATAAGTTAAATCAATATATTACCTAAATAGCTTGATTATTATTATTCCATATTCTAGAATTTAGAATATGGAATGAAGAGGCAAGATCATGATTATCAAACCACAAGATATTGTTGTTTTAGCTAAGCTTTTAGCCCAGCCAGATGATAAACACTGGTCTCAATATAGTCTCGCGTCTGAACTTTGTTTAAGTCCATCGCAAATCAATAGTGCTTTCAAAAGGCTAGTGTCTGCCGGCTTAATCACTCCCTACCAGCCTCCTAATAAACCTCAACCAATCATTCAAGCGTGTGAAGAATTTTTTATCCATGCACTTAAATATATATTTCCTGCAAAGTTAGGAGAGATAGCTCGTGGTGTGCCTACCAGCTATTCCGGCCCCAGCTTAAAAGAGGAGATTATTGCTGGCAGCGACCCAATTCCAGTTTGGCCATATGGTGAGGGTGAAGAACGAGGTGTTGCATTGAAACCCTTGTATTCCTCCGTACCAGAGTCAATTACCAAACATCCTGACCCACTATTTTACGATTTATTAACCCTAGTTGATGCAATTCGATCTGGGCGAGCAAGAGAAAAACAAATAGCAATACAAAAACTATCTGAAATACTGAAATCAAAACTAAACAATAAAAAAATGGTGCCACATGAACAGAAGCTCCGCCCAGCGCAATCTTAATTCCCTTATTCTTATCGCAAATCGTCTTTGTGAATTATGTAACGATGTAACCTTTGTTGGAGGCTGCATAACAGGTCTTTTAATAACAGACAAAGCGGCTCCTGATGTCAGGTTCACGACTGATGTGGATTGCATTATCAATGTTGTAACAAAGCATGAATATCATTCGCTATCTGAAAAATTGCGAAATAAAGGTTTTAAAGAAATGTCATTCGGAAACCATCCAATATGCCGATGGGATTGTGACGGTGTTTTAATTGATATAATGCCAACCGATAAAAGCGTATTAGGATTTTCTAATCGATGGTATAAAGATGCACAAAATAACGCTATTGCTAAAAATCTAAATGATTCGATATCAGTAAAAGTGATATCAGCTCCCTATTTTCTTGCCACCAAATTGGAGGCATTTAAAGACAGAGGCAAAGATGATTTCTTATTAAGTCATGACCTGGAAGATATCATTGCTGTTATTGACGGAAGACCTGAGATTGTTGGCGATGTTTCAAGTACAGAAAATAATTTGAAAACATACTTATCAACCGAGTTTAATAAGTTGGCGAATAACGTTCAATTCATGCAAGCACTTCCCGGTCATCTTAATTATTCTTCCGAATCGGAAGTGCGAAAGAAAATCGTAGAACAACGTATAAATGCGATTATTGAATTAGGAAAATAAATGGATATTAAAAAAATAGCATGGCTAACCGATATTCATTTGAATTTCTTAGATAACCAAGCCAGAAAGAAATTTTATAACAGCATCGATCAAACTGAATGCGAAGCAATACTTATAACAGGTGATATTGCTGAAGCACCGAATATTTGCGACATTCTGAATGAATTTAGTGAACATACAAACAAGAAAATTTATTTTGTTTTAGGAAATCACGATTACTATTCAGGCTCCGTTGCTAATGTCCGGGAAAGTATTACAGCACTATGCACTAAAAATAATAAACTAACTTGGCTAGGTAAGCCTGAAATTATAAAACTAAATAGTGACACCGTATTGTTGGGACATGACGGTTGGGCAGATGCGCGATATGGTGACTTTGATCATGGCACTGTTACTTTAAATGATAGTCGTTTGATAGCAGAATTATTCCAAGCCTTTTTGCTCAACAAAACAAGCTTGAAAAATGAAATGCAACTATTAGCTGATGCAGATGCTAAAATATTAGGCCAAACACTCATGCAAGTTGTAAGCCCAACCATTAAAAAAATAATTATTGCCACCCATGTACCACCCTTTCCAGAATCTTGCTTGCATAAGGGAAAACAAAGCGATGAGAATTGGCTACCTTATTTTGCATCGAAAGCAACAGGTGATGTAATTTCAAATTTTGCACAGAATAACCCAGAAATTGATGTTCTAATTTTATGTGGGCATACCCATAGTAACGCCTTATTTAAACCATCTATAAATCTTGAAATTAAAGCAGGAAGTGCACAATATTACAGCCCTGTATTACAGGAAATTATCAATATCTAAATTCACTAACAACGTCACAGAATACAATGCTAAAAATAATGCCAATTGAAATTGATAAGGTAACATCAGCGCGTAATCTATTTAATGACGCTACTCTTTTATTTTATGAAAGAAGAAGCGCTATCTCTATTCATCATCTTACACATGCTGCACATGAAGTTTTATGTGCTATTACTGGCGATAGCCACATGCTTCATTCGGCAGCATTAACACCTGAGGGGAAAAAGGAATTTAAACGTATATTTAATATTTCTAAAAATTTCATTAAACACGCAGACAAAGATCCCAATGCTAGGCTTACACTCAATACAGGAACAAATATATTGCTATTATTAGACTGCGCGTGGATTATTATCTTAAATATTGATAAAGCATGTGTTTATAGCCAAACATTAATTGCGTGGTGTGCTTATGTATACCCTGAGCTATTTAACCCAGAATATATCAAATTGGTAAATAACTCTGTAACCCCCACGTTTGATTTACAGGATTTTGACGCTATTGCAGCAGACTTGAGGTTGCATTACTAGACTTGTAAAAACATAAGGACCCCGGTTCAATTCCCCCGTCAGTACGGAGTTTTTGGGGGCCGATTTGGGGGCTTCTCAGAAAAACCACATTCATTTAGTTATTTATTATCAATCAGTTACTTAACCAATGTGATAGCCGCCGCCCACCAAATGAACTTCTAAAAACTTCCAAAATCATCTAAAACCCCTTGAAAATAAGGGGTTTTTTATTTATTCTGCGTCCTACCATGTCCAATAGATACCCCCAACATCCGATGTGTTTTGGGGGCATTATCGGGGTACTTTGATACCCCTTAAAGGTGATACCCCCATGCCATTAAAAGAGATGACGGTTCGCAACGCTAAGCCTCGTGAGAAGGCTTACAAACTATCTGATGAAAAAGGACTGTACCTATTCATTAAGCCTAATGGGTCAAAAGCATGGCGCTTGAAGTACCGCATCCTTGGCAAAGAAAAAACACTTTCAATCTGATCTTACCCCACTTCAATAGACACAAAATTTTGATAAACTATGAGTCAAATGAGGTGTCCCATGAAAAGATCGGTAAGAAAATACACAAAAGAATTCAAACAAGAAGCGGTTCAGTTAGCCCTAAAATCTCCCTCTATTGGCGATACAGCCAAAGAACTAGGCATACCAACAGCCACCTTGCATACCTGGGTGCATGACCTTAAAAAGCAAGGAAAGCTTAGCCTTACCAATGAAACCACCAGCAAAGATATGGCTGCTTTGATAGAAGAAAATCGCCGTTTACACAAGGAGTTAGCGATAGCCAAGGAGGAAAAAGACATACTAAAAAAGGCTGCGGCATACTTCGCTCAGCATCAGAAGTGAAGTATAAATTTATAAATCACAACAAAGCCCATTTTAGTATAAAGAGGATGTGCAAGATGTTATCCATTGAGCGCAGCGGTTATTATGCTTTCTTAAAGCGCATACCTAGTAAGCGTGAGCTTTCAAATAAGCAATTAGATGAAAAAATTATCCCTCTATTTGAAAAACACCATCATCGCTATGGCGCCCCTAGATTGACGGATGAGCTAAAAGATCAGGGCGAGGTTTGCAGCAAAAATAGAGTTGCACGTCGCTTAAAACACCTAAAATTACGTGCTAAAGCAAAGAGAAAATTTAAGGTAACGACTGACTCTAAACACAACCTACCTGTTGCGGATAATCTTCTTAATCGTGATTTCACAGCGGAACGCCCTAATCAAAAATGGTGTGGTGACATTACCTATATTTGGACTAATGAAGGTTGGCTGTATTTAGCTGTTGTGATAGACCTTTATTCACGCGCAGTCATTGGTTGGTCTATTCAGTCTACTATGTCGAGACAACTTGTTGGTGATGCGTTAATGATGGCTTTGTGGCGTCGTGGATTTCCTAAAGAGGTGTTATTTCACTCTGATAGGGGTAGCCAGTATTGCTCTAATGATTATCAGCAATTATTAAAAACATATCAGTTAATTAGCAGCATGAGTCGAAAAGGCAATTGCTGGGATAATGGTGTTGCTGAAAGTTTTTTCCATTCCCTAAAAGTAGAATTAGTCAGTAGTTATTGTTATCAATCAAGGGAAGAAGCTAAACAAAGTATTTTTCATTATATTGAAGTGTACTATAATCGCGTTCGTCGTCACTCTACTATTGGTTCAATTGCTCCAATGATATTTGAGAATCAATGTAAAGCTGTCGCATAGGCGTGTCTATGAAAGCGGGTGAAGATCATTGCGCTAGCCGTAAGTGAGTGGCGTTCGGTTGTTTCCCAACTTGGATTGACAGAAAGGGAGGTTGACCGCATGGCCTCAGCTTTTGAGCATGAAGAGTTGAGGGAATGATCAATCAATTTCCAGCGCATCGATCCATTTTGCCAACTCAGTATCACAATTGAAGAGCTGCTGACAAAATTGATTAAGCAAGATGCCTGCATTGCTTGAACTTTGTTCAATTTTTTCTATCGCTGTTTCTACATCGTATGAAAAGATGCAATTTAACTGTTCTTTGTCTGGAAGCGTCAAAATTTTCTCATGAATTGCCGCTCCATTTGAAGAAACAAATAGGGAGTGCCCATCTTTCAATAATAAATCATTTTTTATTACCGAATTTAAAGCGTTGGCGTATGTAGATGGTCTTGCTACTTTGTAGGCTACCATTTGATCAAGTAAAGAAGAATATGTTAAAGATTTCTGTGGCGCTGCTTTTACCTGAATACTTATATTGGCACCCTCAGAAACTGCAAAATCAATTGATTGAATTTCTGAGTTCGAAAATAAACAGTTTTTATTATACTTCGGTATTACCAACGGTATATTTTCATCACTAAAAAAAACACCTTCTCCAAAGCATCCCCCGACAAATTTGGTTGAAATTAAATCGCACCATCCAGGCTCTAACATCTCTTTCCAATTTAAACACAACGACACCTTTTCACTGATTGCTTTGCTTAATTGGTGGGTTCTGATTACTGGTCCATCCAGATTTGTGGCAACTGCTGAACGCCATAATAACTCATAGACTTTTAATTGATTTCCGCTAAGACAATTACCTGCTGCTTCAGGATCCAAATCATAATTAGTGGGTTCTAGCATAGGGTGTGCATGATATAAATGTTTCATGTTTACTCATCTAACTCTAATGACCTCTTGAGCATAAACTCAAGCATTTCTTCAAGCTCATCAAACTCTACCCATGCCGTATCACCAACATATTCAATTCCTTGATACGTCATTGTTTCTGGGTTGTACACATAAAGCTCTTCGTCCCTGTTTCCAAAGTATAAAAATCTTTCATCAAATGAATCTCGTAAATTAATATTTGCTTCCATAAATGACTCTTGAAATAGCCAATATTTTTCGATTGGCCAAATAATCAAGCCATTAAACATGACACCATTTGAATAAGATAGAAGTTTTTCAAATGCAATTGGAATTTGATAATCAAATTTATCTTTGACTTCATTTTTAAACTTCAAAATCTCTGCATCATTTGCCTGAGATGGGAGGCCTGGAGCTTCATATTCTTTCAACAATTGGTTGACTTTATTAATCAGAATTTCTATTGACATTATATAGCTCTACTAATGTGCTGTTTGGTATGCGGTCACAAAAATAACCTCGCTCGGGATTTGGATAAATAATTGCATTTTCAGGGGGAATGGGTAATGCAACTTGGGTTTTCTCACCATCGTTCATTGATTTAATTTGTAATTCACCTGGATTGTAATATCCGTGTATTGAGCGATGTTCAACATTATCCCATATCAAAATTAAATTATCAAAGTCATTTGTTCCGCCGTCGTCTAATGGGATTCGATGATGAACCTGATATCCATAAGGTATTCCACCTTTGTTTTTCATCATGGAAATCTGGCCATCAGAAAGTCCGGCTTGTTTTAACTCGGAGTAATGAGTATCAGCTATTTTCTTTAACCATTCTGTTCGAGTCGAGCTTGAGAATTTAGAGCGCTCTGTTTTATATATAACTCTGTCTTTTTTTTGGTATTCAATTAGTTGATAGCGAAATCCATGTAGTGCCCTTGCTCCTGTGTGATGATATACAAGAGCCGCTGACATTTGTTGTTCAATGTCTCGTTCTTCCTGCCATTCAAGAAGCCTTTGATTTAATCTCCACAGATACTTTTTATCATTTTTCTTTTCCATTAAGAAAAATTTCATAAACACTTGTAATCTGACTCTTAACTTCTTGCTCTTTAGCTTTTCCATGACTTTATCAAAGCCAAGTCCTAAAAGACTTTTTATCTCAGCAGCTGTTCTTAAATATGAGATAAATCCATTCATGCCAACTGCTCCTGTTCAATATCATCTTTTACAGTAGATGGTCCCTCGTATAGCTCTTGAAGAATATTCATCACTTCTGTGGGGGATAGCTCTAGTTCAGTGCAGGCTAATTTTAAAAATTGAGCAGTATTGATTGCTGGGTATTCCGGTAATTGTTGCACGGAGCCTTGCCAATTAACTGTAATGCCACAATTCATATCAATCATGTTCTCTAATTTTATAGCAGCTTTATTGGCAAGTAAGGGATCGTTAAAAATCATTGGCTTATTATCAATATTATCATAGAGAATGAAACTACCTAATTGATTTAAATCAGAATTTGGGATATTTACCTCAATAAAATACTCTTCCTCGTTCTCCAAATATTTTTGGGCTATATCTAAGATAGAAAGCTGCACCCTTCCAATTCCAGCATGAAATTTATTTTTTTCTCCCAGTCCCAATTTTTTTGGATAATGACGACTAATAATTTGGTCTAGGACTGACCGGAACAAGGCTCCTTTAACCAACCCAGCATCTAATCCATGGCTTGCATTTACATAAGCCTCTTGAATATCCACATCTATCAAGCTATGAAAACGCATCCGCTTGATATTAGGCGACTTTTTTTTCTTATTATCAAGAGGTAAAAATTCTTTAACTCTATTAATAAAATGCCATGCAATACTTTCTCCCTCAGCATCAGGATCGGTTGCTATATAAAGAACATCTAAATCAGGCCACAATAGTGCAACTCGTTCATATACTTGAGCTTCTTTTTCAGAAATTGTTGTCCACTTAGGTTCATTGGCAATTATTGGATCCCAGGATGGGCTGGTATCCAATCGAGCTAAATGGCCATTCGTAGCTATAATTTCCAACTCCATTCCTTTGTTCAGCGCTTTTTGTAAATGTTCTCTTTTATTAGGAGACTCAATTAGCATGAGTTCGTTAGAATTTAGTCTTTTACCCTTACCCATCATATGATAAAAGAGATAGTCACTCGGCTTTTTCAACGCTTGACGATTCAAATTATGCCCGTAATTAACAGCAATCTGATCTAAAGCAATAATAAAAACTTCTTTTGCTCGTGAAATAGCAACGTTGATAAGACTTGAGTCCTCATCATAAAAGTGTTTTTCTCCTGGGTTTGATGACTCAACCATTGAAAAAATAACTATAGGTCGCTCTGAACCTTGTAAAGAATGAACTGTCCCAATTACAAGTTGGTTTGCAAGTGCATTTTTATCTCGGAGATCCTCAGAAAATTCTTTAGCAATCGCTTTTCGTAATATATGAACTTGGCCTTTGAATGGCGTTAATATTGCGACCAAATCAGCAAGTACTTTTTGCTCATTACCCAAATTGTAATGAGCAAGAATGGTACTTTCCTGCTCCTTTACCCACTTGGCAATTAAAGCAGCCTCAGCTAGGTTACACCTTGAACCACCACTGAGTTTAGTTGACTCACCAGGAACAACTAGAAAGCCTAAGGGTGCACGCCACTCTTTTTTGGGCTCCGTGGCTGCTTCTACAACGTTTAAAGCTCCAGAATAGACCATCTCATTACATATTTGGATGATCGGTTTCCGACATCGGTAATGGTTGGTAAGCATAACGCCAGGTACGGTTTTATTTCGATCATAAAGCTGTGTTGCATTTTGAGCCATCAACATAATGCTGCCAGTGGACATCATCAATCCATTTTTTTTCAGTATTTCTTTAGCATCTAGAAGCTTTAAGTGGCGTTGGATTAATTGATCAACCGTTTCTTCAATATTCCAAACAGGCTTTATCTGCTCCGTATCACCAACGACAATTGCTCTCTTCGCAAATGAGAATATACATGCACCAATTTCAGGGGTACCTTGACCCGCTTCGTCAACAATTAATAAGTCCGCTTGATCATAGAGATAATCATATTGACGATTTCTATCATTGCATTTCATAAGTTTTGGTGCAGAATAGCTTGTAGTAACAAATACCGGGGCAAGCATAGCCAGCTCACGAATTTTTTCTATAGCCAGTTGAGAGTAATGGGGATTTTGCAATATCTGTTTTCGATACAGAATATATCTTGCTTCCCAATAACGAGCGCTAAGATGAAAAAGCTTGGGCCTAACAGAAATGTCTAAAATATCTTGAATGTCCTGTAAAAGCGTAATATGAAAATCATTCCAATTAAAGGCCAACTGATTTTTGGTGCAATTAACTGCATAAATAAAGCGATCTAAAATCCCAACTTGAGATCGTCCTGTTAAGCTCTCAAGTTTACAAACAATGCTACCTTGGATGTCTTTTAACCTTATTTGTAATTGCTTACGTTCAGCCTGAGCTGTTTCATATTTATGAATAAAATCTATATTCTCTTTATATTGGTTATATGAAGCGTTTCTTTGCTGTACAAACTCGTGCCTTTGAAGCGATAAACCTTCAGCTTTATGCTGTAGGAGATGAATGATTTCATTTAAATCAACACCATCTTCCGCTGGGTGGATGCCCAATTTATCAAGCTTGTCCAACCAGTACTTACTATTCTTATCTGTCTGCCTCTTTAGATAGTCAATGGCCTTCCTTACCAACCAGCTAAATATGCCAGGTTTAAATTCTTTATGAGCTTCCTTCTTTAACTGATTGATAGTAATTAACTTATTATCTAAGTTTTTAATATCTTTATCATAATTAGTGATGAATTGTTTATGGGCTTTTATGTCAAATGTAGACTTGATATGCTCATATTTATTTTTAAACCTTGAACTACCTTCTTCTTTTTCTCCATACGAAATAAAGCCAGATATCCATGAATTTAACAAGTCAGAAATCAGCTCCATTTCTTTATGGATTTCTTTTATCTTATTTCTAAATAAATTGGCTACCTCTGCAACTTCCAGGCTTTCATTAAAAAACTCTTTGGCCAGAGAAAGATAACTATACTCAATGTAGGATATATTATTAACAACCCTCCCAAAGTCTTGAGCTGAAAATTCAAAATCCCATGGTTTAGATGGGGATCTACGCATTATGATTTGAAAGTTCTGATAAGTGCTAATATCTTTATTCGCTGAAGCTGGTTGATACCATCCATAAGAAACTAAATGGGGTATCCATCGACTTTCAATACAAACTTCATTGTCCGTTCGCTCACCATTTGAATCTCTTAAAATAGGTCCCGGCACGGAGTCAAAACTTGAAATAATATTTGTAACTGCTTGATTAGTTGCAGCACAGGCAATGATAATAGGACATTCTGGGCTCTCTTCATTGGAAATTAAAGGGCGTATCCATTCATCCGCTATAACAGCCCTTAACAGACTCGTTTTGCCGGTTCCTGGCGGACCATTGACAGCTAATGTATTGCCATTGTTAATTTTTTTAAATAATGACAAACTTAATCTTTGTGATGGATCAAGAGGATAGCAAACTCTTTTTTTATTAGCGCTATTACTGTCCATATGCCCTAAATACATACTTAGATTATCCCAAGTTCGCTTTTCTTGTTCGGCTGTAAACGCTGTTGTTTGCTGATTGTCTTTATTAATTATATTTTTGAACAATGGTAAAAAATCATTGTTTGCTTGTTTTATTACTTTTGACAAATCGCCAAAGCAATTTCGTATGTTTTGGGTTGCTCCAGATACAGCACTTCCGTCAACCAGTTTGAATCTAACCTCTTTATTTCTAAGCCTGGCAACATTATTTTTTGATTCATTGTATTGTTCAATCCATGCTCTACAGCCACCTTCCCCATCTGTTAGTGCATCAAAGCATTCATCAATAAAATTTAAACATTGATCTAAAGATGCGCCATCAATCAGTTCCTTTTCAATTGAGGCAAGTTTATTCCCAAAGGCTTCTTTGTGTGAGAGCATTAATCCGTCAATTTCCGCCTCCTCACCCATTATTCTATGATTGAATAATGGAATCTCATCGGTTGCTTTGACCCAAGTGTAAGGAACTTTTTTTGACTCAGAACTTTTAGGGTCATGGAATTTAAGCGCTAAAGGAAAAACGTAGATAACAATATTATTAGGATTTTTTGATTTTGCATTTTCAGGTTCTAGAAGCATTACGAGATGACGCACAAATTCGGTCGGCTGCCCAGAAGAGGCATCAGATATGTTTTTACAAAAAAACTGCTCTAATACAAATTCTATCTTATCGAAAGTGAAGCTTTGGACTCCCTGAAGCTCAGTTTCCAGATTTCCATAACCATCAAATGCTGTCCTTTCAAGCCCATCTTGCCAATATCTAATTACTTTCTGCTCAAATGTATCTTTCGGGCTAGCTTGTTCCCTAGGTCTAGCCATATGGGTTGGTGCATTTTTAGTATTTGTTGATTCGGAAGTAGCTGAATTATCTGAGCCAGCTTGGTAACCTCCAGACTCAATAGCGCCATAAAATTGTGCTTTATACTTCGATATAAAGTCGCCACAAACCCTGACATCCTTTGTTGCATTGGGTGGTAATTCTATTTTAAGCCTCTCAGAAATAGCTGAAGCAAAATTTAACTGTTTGTCAGAGGGTAGCATCCTTTAAATCCATACTTTTCTAGAAATTGGCGGATTATATGATATGCAGCCTCAAGGATCCAGGCGATATCTAACCCTAAGGATTTAAAGTTATTATCGGCGCTTGTTAGAAAAGTAATTAATTAATTAAGAAATTGCTCACTGGTTATTTAAAGATAATTTTAATTTGGTGCTAAATTGAACTCTGATAATTTAAGTCATCTGTTTAGTAATTTGAAAATGAGAAATGTCGCAGTCTAATCCTAACAACTTTTGATGCTTTTTCTGGGGCGCCACTGGGGCAAAACTTTAAAATTTTGGGGCTTTTTTTGGGCAAACTGCAGACAATGACTAGCCATGAAAAACAACCTCTAATGTGTTGTAACCTCATGATTATCAATGGTTTTAGGTTGTCTCAGATGGTCTGGTGTGGTCTTAAATATTGGGGCGGCGGCTATTATATTGGTTAATTAACTGATTGAATTAAATAAACATATCAAATGTGGTTTTCAAGGATACCCCCACTAAATCAAGGTTGGGCAATAAGGCTAAAACAAAAGGCCAACACCTGTGCATTTTTAAGGTAAAAAGTTTTTATATGTATCCTTATCGATTCTTGTATGAATGACTGTTTCTGATACAGCGCCTGTAATTTCAACAAATGCATCGCTATCAATAAAATTCTCGGGATATACAGCAAGTGCTTTTTGGTTAGTTTTAACGGATGGATATAGTATCGCCTCTATACCAGCCGAGTGTGCGATCTGGCCCAGTATTTGGGAGTTGGCTGGGGTGTCAAACTGCATTGGCATTAACCGCCAATCTTCAGCAAATAGTGTTTTTCTAAGTTCCTCTAAATTTTTTACTGGGAGCATCGGTGATATTTTTAGCTGATTAGCTTTTTTGCGATAATAAATAGGAAGTTCAATATTCTGCAAGTGTGAATGAAACTGTCGCAAGGTTTCAACATCCGTTAAGTCTAAAATATTCGTTAAATTGCCTTGGACTACAAAGTGACTAAAATTTCCGGCTGCGGCAAGCTCTTGGCCTGTTAATCCATTTGTAATGTTTTCTGGTTTTAAGCCCATCATTTCTAAGAAAGCAGTGGTAGTGTCTTCCGCCAAGTATAATGCTGGGAATTTGGGAAATCTTTCTGCATCGATATCCCCGATATTAAATCGACCGCCGGGAAAGCTCTTAACGCTGCCAATTGTTGATAGTGGTGTATTTGAAAATGGATGCGATATTATTCTTCGCCAATTGTTAAATTCAAAGCTGGTAGTATTAGCTTGAAGTGACTGTTTTAAATCTTCTATAGCCTGCGATCTCTTGTGAGCAAAATAAGCAAAATGTTCAGCGGTATAATCAATAATTTTGTCGTGGGTTTTAATCCAGTGTTTGATTGCACGGGGTGGAATACTGTCGAGAAGGAAAAATATCCGATGATCAAATGGTTTCATTCTTATGGGTGTATCCCTGCTAATGCATTTCTTACAAATAATTCTAGTTTTTTATAGCGACCATAGCGGATCATGTCGCGAGGGGAAATGCCGCCTAATGCAGGATTTTTTATATGGAACCAAAGAGCAGTTTTTTCAGCATCGCCATTAAAATACCCAGCCATAAGCTCACAAATATTGGCGATCTCGTAGAGTCGTCGTTTTAAGTCTTTTGTTATTTGATCATCCAGACGAACATGATCCTTGTCCATTTTCATGGCTTTGGATATATCGTTCCTGCTGAGGTCTAAAAAATTAGCAACCTTTTTAGGTGTATTTCCCTCTAAAAGGTGTAAATAGTTATGCGTTGGAACTGTATCTAGCAGACCGCTTGAATTTTTTGAATTCATTTTAATTGCCTCCACAACCATTATAGCTTACTTTATTCATTAATTCCTCAAAAATGCCTCAACATCATCTCAAGATTAAAGTAATATAACGTATTGATAAATATTATAAATCGGTTATTATTGTGGATATATTTTTAATTTTTTATGCGTTGGCGCGTAGCTTAATTAAAAATTTCCTTAATTTCAAGAGCCACCTAAGCAAATATAGGTCAACTGATCTTAGCCCGCTTCCATAGACATGATCTAGCCCCGACTTCACGGACACCCCACTAAGAGAGTAGAATTTTCTTAAACTGAGATGTGAAAATGAGCAAAGACAATCCAATTAAAAGAAAGAAACAGCAAAAATATAGCTCCCAATTTAAAGATTAAGCCCTAGAACGAGCTGAATCCGTGAAGTCGGGGCTAGATCAATGTGCCGTTGGTATTATAAATTAGGCGCATCAGATTATAATTTCTTCAACTCTTCATGCTCAAAAGCTGAAGCCATGCGGTCAACCTCCCTTTTTGCCAATCCAAGTTGGGAAGCAACCGAACGCCACTCACTTACAGCTAGCGCAACCTCTTTTATAATTTCAAGTGCCCTTGTTTTCTTTATCCGAAACGCCTTAATAACGGAAAGTGCCAAATCAATAGAGGCCGTTGGATCATCATAATCTATCGACGTTGATAACATACGCGCTTTGATTTCAACAGGCGTTGGATTAACATCATAAGCAGGCGATAATCGCCAACCTTTATGACGTTCATATAAAAAACCATGGTTTCTTAAATGATCGTCTGTGTTTGAAATCATTACGGTAAAGATAATACGCCGCCATAGTTCTTCTAAATCACTGTTTGGACTTGCTCCGTGTTGAGTGATGGTGTAAGCGATTTCAAGATAGCTGTGGGGGTTGCTATCCTTTGCGCCTAACATACTCATTGCAGATAAGAATGGAACACGCTGACTTTCGTGACGGTCAAAACGGCGTAGAATTAGAACTGATTTGTCCATGATTGTTTCCAAACGCCAATCGGTTGTTTTAATGCCTGCTTTTTCTGCAAGGGTCAGAGCAACGGCTTCCCAGACAACCACATTAAATTCATCATCGTTTTTTGGAAATTTAGCGATTGCAAGATGACCGTCTTTGTCTCTGACCGATGCTTTTGGCCGCGCACCACCAAGAGATGACCCTGGTGCCAATAATATTTTCAAATCTTCAGCTGTTTCCTCGTTATTTAGATAATGTTCCGTTGCAGAAAGTAATCTAGGTAGACTGATTAAAGGTGGTATGCTTTCTTTATCTTCAGGGGTTAAATATGGCCCACCATCTTTTAGTGAGAAACGTAGTGCACCCTGGCGAGCTTCATCATTAACGCCTAATAGATAATCGACTTCTGACAATGTTCTTGCTGTCTCTGACATTGATTTAGCGCGTACACTTTCAGCTCGACGCATCAAAACCCGCCCCCAGCGATCAGGTGCCGAATCACCAATAGCACCGAATAAAATCTGATCTGGTGTGGTATGAAATGCGCCAGGGGTTAATTGAAGAGCTGGATCAAGAGCAAACTTTTCCGAATGTTTCAGCCAGTCAGAATCATATTCAAAAGATGCACTTTGCCTTGCACCACGTTGATGAAACCAAAGCTTACCAACCTTGTGCGTATTTTCGCCAAGATCAATTGACACATAAATTTCTTGGCTACTCATTTGCATCCCCTTTATTAGCTTGTGGCGATCGGATTCTTTTAGGAAGGCTTTCTTCTTCAAGTTCACGCCCGACAATATCGTTAGACACATGAGCAAGGAATGCTAGTTGCTCAGACATACCTAGAACAAAAAGAGCAGACGCATATGCACCCATAGATACGTTTGGATCGCCTTTTTCAATTCTGGATAAAGTGGGGCGAGAAAAACCGCAACGCTCAGACATAAGCTCCATAGCTATACGACGACGACGGCGCGCATCACCAATATTCTTGCCCAATATTCTTAAAGCCTTCTGCGCGGGAATAGGTAAATGTGTTTTTTTATTCACTGCCTAACCTTTAATGTAACATATATATTACACTATATATCTTAATGTAAATTATATGTTACATTAAATGGAAAAGCAAGCAACAAAAAACCTAGTACGCACTAAAGATAATAGGCTTAAATGTGAGATTGCAGCTTATGATTTTAAGTGATAGAGAAAAAGCATCAAAAATGCCCAATTATGCTCACAATCCCGAAAATAATTATTAATGATGAAATAGCAAAAAATATTGCCAGTAAAAAATTGCTTTCCGCTTGCGGGATATCATCAACTGATGCTGCTGAACTAAAAGAATTTTTTATTACTGCCATAGAAGATGCAAAAAATGATATTACCTTCACGTGCGGCCTGGACATGTGCTTTTTATTTTGTCCAGGCTAACAAACCATTTAAAAAACCAACACCCCGAATATTTAACCCCACGATCAAGCCGTATAAAAATCAATAAACCGCCTAATTTTAGGCTGTAGATATCGGCTTTGTTGGTAATACAGGTACACTGGCTGCTCCTGCTCAGAAAATTCGGGAAGAATCTCCACTAAACTTCCGTCTTCTATCGCATCTGCCACGATATAATCATGCAACCTTACTATGCCTATACCTTGAATAGCACACTCACACATTGCGCGACTATCATTCAGCCATAATATAGGCTCTACATAGATTTCTTTATTATTTTTAAATGGTACAACGTTATCAGGCTTACGCATACTATGCGTAATATAGTGATGTTTACTCAGATCAGCAGGGGTCCTAGGCTCCCCATATTGCGCCAAATAGACTGGGGAAGCACAAAGAATATACCTCGTTGTAGCAACACGACGACGAACCAATGCCTCTGGACCTTCCATTGAAACCCCAAAGATTAGATCAATATTTTCTTTTACTAAATCCGGAAAGCGTTCTGCCAATTCAAGCTTAACGCGCAATTGAGGATAAAGCGCCATAAAAGCTGGCAACCGCGGCATAAGGTATTTCACAGCAAAGTATCGATTGCTAGTCACACTTAATATGCCCGCTGGCTCACCCTGGCTATCAGATATCACCATTTCAGCTTCAGCTAATTCTGCTAGCGCTTTTTTGGCATACTTATAATATTCCACACCCACTTCCGTTAGTGTTATCTGTCGAGTTGTCCGCTGTAGCAACTCTGCTTTTAGATCAAACTCAAGACGAGATACTTGCCTGCTGATAGCAGCAGTTGATACCCCGTTTTTCCTAGCCGCTGCCGCAAAACCATTTTGATCTACTACAGCGATAAAAGCATTAATCTGTTCTAATTTACTCATCGTCTCAATTATTGCAATTTGGTTAACATTAGTTGATTAAATTTACCATTGTTTATACTTGTGTCAAGAAATAGACTATCACCCAGCACACCAAATAATGCCTATCTATGATGAAAATAAGGTTAATTTATGCAAACCAAACTTCCATTTCTTACATTATCACTATTAATTTCATTTGCATCCGTCAATGCAGTGATGTTTACCCCCGCGCTACCTGATATCACCCACTTTTTCAAGATAGGCGAAGATACCGCACAACAAACCATCACATGGTTTTTAGTGGGCTATGCTTTAGGGCAACTATTATACGGCCCTATTGCGAATCGATTCGGCAGAAAGCCAGCACTGTATGCAGGCATTAGCCTACAAATTACAAGTAGTTTACTATGTGCATCTGCGGGCTTTTTTCATGAGTATTGGCTATTAGTAATGGCTAGATTTATGTTGGCACTGGGATCAGGTGTGGGATTAAAAATAACATTTACCCTAGTGAATGAATGTTACGAACCCAAGATTGCCAGCCAAAAAATATCTTACTTAATGCTAGCTTTTGCTATTACGCCAGGCCTAAGTGTGGCGCTTGGTGGCGTGCTAAATGCACACTATGGATGGACCAGCTGCTTCTATGCTGGTGCAATTTATGGACTCACATTACTACCCCTTGTCACCCACTTACCAGAAACACAAAAAGCCTTAGACTTGAATGCTCTCAAAATAAAACATTTACTGCTCAGCTATATCAATCAGTTTAAAAATATACCATTAATTTCTGGCGGATTATTAATGGGTAGTGCAACTTGCTTTATTTATATCTTTGCTGCTGTTGCACCATTTATTGCAATCAATATGTTTGGCTTAACCAGCTCAGCATATGGCCTAGCAAATATCCTAATTTCTATTGGACTAATAATGGGTTCAGTCGTTGGTGCAAAACTATCTAAAAGCTATGCACTTGAAACAATTATTCGAGCAGGAATACGAATAGCAAGCCTAGGCACAGCATTCATGTTCGTAACGATGCTCATGCAGTTACCTGCACTGGTTTCACTATTTCTACCAATGATAGTCATATATTTTGGTCTGTGCTTTATTCTTGCTAATGCCTCTACTATTGCAATGAATCATGTTAATGATAAAGCACATGGCTCTGCGGTGATGAACTTTATTAACATGGGATTAGCAACATTAGTTGTATTAGGTATTGGCACACTCCCTATGAATATTTTTCTACTACCATCTATCTATATTGCTTTGTGTGCCTCAATGATTGGAATAGTTAAATATATAACTAGGAAAACATGAGATTAAAATGGCGTGTAATACCTGCATTAATCTGGCTTGCATGCCTCACACACCAATTTATCCCAACAAAAAATCTTTCAATTTATGCACATAAGCATCTGTATGCACTTTATCTGATTTGTATATCACAAATTTTTCATTATCGATCACATGATTATTTTTTCTTATCATTAATATTTCCCTATGGGCAGGACTTTCCTCAAAGGAGTGAATACTAACTACTTTCTGTAAAAATAACTGATTAGACAACACTAATTTTTTGACTAAACTTGATGCCTCTATCGAGAGTATCAGGCAACACAAACCATTTATGGCTAAGTGGCTACTAATGCCCCATATTAATTTTTCAAAAAATAATGAATCGGCGTGTTTAGCAACCGCCGTATTTTCTTTTGGGGATTTATATGAGTGAAGATAAAAAGGAGGATTAGAGACAATTAAATCATATTTATTGGTTGAATTACCCTGAAAATAGTCAATAATATCTTGCTTAAAAAGCGCCAGGCGATCAGAAAATGGAGAATATTGGAAATTTTTCTGCGCTGTCAATGCAGCAGACTGATCGATTTCAAATGCACTAAGTTGAGCTAACGGAAATCTCTGCGCCAGCATCAATGCAACCACACCCGTTCCAGCACCAATATCCAGTATATTGTTAGGGTTATCAGCCTCGATTAGTGCTCCAAGCAATACGCTATCTGTATTAATTTTCATTGCACAGCCAGCTTGATCAACCGAGAACTGTTTAAATTTAAATATGCTTGAACCACTCATCAGCCAATCTCATCATTTACAAAAAAAACGCTAACCACTGCTATCCTTTGTAGAATCACATAGCTACACATTAACCCACCCAGTCAATATAACTGATACGCTATATAAACACGGAAATACTGTACAATAATGAGATATACGATAGCCAGGGATATATTAGCTCATGAAAATAAAATTATTAACTGCATTATTCTTCATGTCATCTTGCACATTTGGCAACACCATTTCAGATAATGCAGCTGAGCAGGCATTTATTTATGCCTACCCCATGGTTCAAGCAGAAGTCATTCCAGTTGACTCAGATTTGGTTAAATTAATGGGCCGTATTATGGCTCAAAACCAAAAAGATGAAGCCCTTGCTCAAAACTACATGGATCAGTGGAACATTATAAGTGCTAAAAATGAG
>CAYZRM010000029.1:0-22718 GCA_964480845.1 uncultured Coxiellaceae bacterium
ATTGTTGTTGGAGCGGCGCTACTAAATGCGTTGGAGTTGCAAGGCAAGACCCTGGGTGCTGCGAAAATAGTTTGCCTAGGTGCTGGTGCAGCGGGTATTGCAACCATGCGCTTGCTGGTTGAGCTTGGTGCTACCAAGGAAAATATATATGTTGTTGATCGTGAAGGTATTATTCACCTCGATCGAGCTGAATTGAACGATCAAAAAAGAGAATTCGCAGTTTCGACCAGTAAACGTACGCTTGCAGATGCAATGCATGATGCAGACATCTTCATCGGCGTTTCTGGTCCTAAATTAGTCTCTCCAGAAATGGTGGGCAGTATGGCGAAAAATCCGATTATTTTCGCTTTATCTAATCCTACCCCTGAAATTTTACCTGAAGATATCTTGGCTATTCGCCAAGATGCTATTATTGCAACGGGGCGTAGTGATTATCCTAATCAAGTCAATAATGCGTTATGTTTTCCTTATTTGTTCCGTGGTGCGCTTGATGTTAGAGCGACGACCATCAATGAAGCAATGCAATTAGCGGCTGTTCACGCAATTAAAGACTTAGCTAAAGAAGCAGTGCCTGATGAAGTGTTAGCTGCTTATAATTTGGAACAGGGTTTGCATTTTGGCTCTCATTATCTTTTGCCTAAGCCAGTGGATGCACGTTTAAAAGCCCATGTTTCTAAAGCGGTAGCGGATGCTGCTATCAAATCTGGTGTTGCGCGGATAGTTGATCTTACTTCCTAAGTAACCACCCCAGGCCTAGTGTAGCGTGCTTAGCATATGCACTGGGCTTTGATCCCGTCTTTGCTGTTACTTCTTGGCGTAAAGGGTGGTGAAACTATGCTATCATGTAAAGCGAATCTATCGCTCATTTTTGAGTATTTTTTGATCTTCAAGCCTGTGTATTGATCAAGATTGAATGGTAGTCATGTGTCTTAGCGTAGTCGTATTGTTGCATATTGGCAGCTAATGTCCTCATTTGGCTGTATATTTTATTGTTCCAGGGGGAATCCTGGTTTTTTTTATACGCTATCCCATGTACACTTGCCCCAACTAAATATTAGACCCAGCAATAGGAACAGAAGTATGACCAAAACCTGGAGTGATAACGATCCAATCGAAACCAAAGAATGGTTAGATGCCTTAAAGTCATTGGTAAAACATGAAGGTAAGGAAAGGGCTCAATTTATTATTGAAACGCTTTTAAATGAAGCAAGTAAGCAAGGCGTTGATAGCAGTTTGCAAGCCATTATTACTCCTTATATCAATACGATAGCTGTTGATAAACAGCCAGCCTATCCAGGTGATTTAACGCTGGAAGCAACGATAGAAGCGGCTATTCGCTGGAATGCGATTGCGATGGTGATTAAAGCTAAGCATGAGGCAGGTGGTGTGGGCGGTCACTTGGCATCTTTTGCATCTATTTCTACACTCTATGAAGTCGGTATGAATCACTTTTTTCATGGCCCTACGACTGAAGCAGCTGGTGATTTGGTCTATTTCCAAGGGCACTCTTCCGAGGGTAATTATGCACGTGCTTATTTAGAAGGTCGTTTAACCGCAGAAAACTTGAAAAAGTTCCGCCAAGAGGTGGGTGGTAAGGGTGTATCATCCTATCCTCATCCATGGCTAATGCCTGACTTTTGGCAATTTGCGACCGTTTCTTTGGGGTTGGGAGCATTGCAAGGTATCTATCAGGCGCAATTTTTAAGATATTTAGAGCACCGTGGCTTGGCCGAGACTGATGGTCGCCGTGTCTGGATTTATTGCGGTGACGGTGAAATGGATGAGCCAGAATCGATTGCTGGGTTATCTTTAGCAGCACGTGAAAAATTAGATAATGTCACCTTTGTGGTGAATTGTAATTTACAACGACTGGATGGGCTGGTTCGTAGTAACTATAAAGTGGTGCAAGAGCTAGAAGGTATTTTCCGTGGCGCTGGTTGGAATGTGATTAAAGTTATTTGGGATAGCCATTGGGATGCCTTATTTGCGAACGATAAACAAGGATTATTGGCTAGGCGCTTAAGCGAATGCGTTGATGGCGAGTTACAAACAGCTTATGTACGTGGCGGCGCTTATACGCGTGATTTCTTGTTCAATACAGACGAATTAAAAGCATTGGTTGCTGACTGGTCTGATGAAGAAATTGCACAGTTGGGTCGTGGTGCTCATGATCCAGTGAAGATTTATGCTGCTTATAAAGCGGCAGTTGAGCATAAAGGACAGCCTTCCGTTATTTTAGCGCAAGGTGTAAAGGGTTATGGTTTGGGTACAGGCACAACAGAAGGTCGTAATGTTGCTCATAATCAATTAGACATGACGCAAGAAGAGCTAGAAGCTTTCCGTGATCGCTTTCATCTGCCTTTGACTAATCAACAGCTAGCTGATCTTGAATTCTATATGCCAGAAAAAGATAGCGAAGCAATGAAGTATATGCAGGCGCAACGTGAAAGACTAGGTGGTCACTTACCTGCGCGTATGCCTGTTTCACAATCATTAACCGTGCCTGCTTTGCCTGCGTTTGACGCATTATTGCATGGTTCTGGTGACAGAACGATGTCAACAACGATGGCTGTTGGGCGTATTCTAAATGTTTTATTGAAAGATAAAGAAGTTGGCCCTCGCATGGTGCCTATTTTCTCTGATGAAGTGCGTACTTTTGGTATGGAGTCATTATTCCGCCAAGTAGGTATTTACTCGCCTGTAGGTCAGCTCTATACACCAGAAGATAAAGAGCAATTCTTGTATTATCATGAAGCTGAAAATGGCCAGGTATTAGAAGAGGGAATTACCGAAGCAGGTTGTATGGCTTCTTGGTTGGCAGCAGCAACATCTTATGCGACCAGTAAAATACCAATGATTCCAATCTTTACTTATTACTCTATGTTTGGTTTCCAGCGTGTTGGTGATTTTATTTGGGCAGCGGGCGATATGCGTGCACGTGGCTTCCTCATTGGTGCAACAGCAGGTCGTACGACTTTGGAAGGAGAAGGCTTGCAGCATCAGGATGGTTCCAGTTTATTAACAGCATCTACCTTCCCACATGTTAGAGCATATGATCCTGCATTTAGCTATGAAATGGCAGTGATTATGCAGCATGGCATGCATGAAATGTATACTGAGCAGCAAGATGTTATTTACTATATTATGGCGATGAATGAAAAGTATTTACACCCAGCGATGCCAGCAGGTGCTGAGGAAGGCATTGTTAAAGGTATGTATCTCTTTAGTGAAGGCCAAAAGAAAGCGAAGCTAAAGGTTCAACTATTGGGTAGCGGTGCTATCTTAAATGAAGTCATTGCGGCTGCTGAATTATTAAAGAAAGACTTCTTTGTTGATGTTGATATTTGGAGTGTGACTAGCTATCCAGAGTTGCGTCGTCATGGGTTGGCAGTAGCGCGTGACAATTTATTTGCGCCAGAGAAAAAACCAGAAAAAACCTATGTTGAGACATGCCTAGAAAATCGTCAAGGGCCTGTGATTGCGGCGAGTGATTATGTGCATGCATTAGCAGATTTGATTCGCCCTTATATCCAACGTACATTTATTACTTTGGGTACTGATGGTTTTGGGCGTAGTGATACACGTGATAGCTTGCGTCATTTCTTTGAAGTGGATCGTTATTACATTGCCGTGGCTGCTTTGGCTGCTCTTGCAAAAGATGGCGAATTGCCAGCAACTCAAGTGACGGCTGCAATGAAGAAGTATGGTGTTGATCCTAAAAAAGCAAACCCACAATGCGTATAACTAAACAACGGATTGAGAAAGGAGATAACTTTGTCTACTAAAAATATAGTCACCCCAGATTTAGGTGGTGCAGCTGATGTAGATGTCATTGAAGTATTGGTTAAAGTAGGCGATTCCGTGACCGTGGATCAGCCTGTTGTTACCTTAGAATCAGATAAGGCAACGCTAGAGATTCCTTCTTCGGATGCAGGTGTTGTCAAAGAAGTAAAGGTTAAGGTAAATGATAAAGTATCAGCTGGCAGTGTTTTAATCGTTTTAGAGGCTGAAGGTGCTCTGAAAGAAAGTGCGTCTAATAAAGAAGTAAAGACTGAGACGCCTACTAAAGTAGAAAAAGCACCGGAGCCAGAAGTGGCTGCTAAAGTGACAGCGCCAGTAGTAGCTGAAGATGATGAAGAAGACCAAGGGGATGTGCATGCAGGCCCTGGGGTGCGTCGTTTGGCGCGTGAATTAGGTGTCAATTTAACTGTTATCAATGGTAGCGGGCCTAAGCAGCGTATTATGAAAGAAGATGTGCAAGCTTATGTTAAAGGTCAGTTAAGCCAAGCAGGTAATGCCAGCGGTGGTTTTGCATTGCCAGCAGCACCTAGTGTCGATTTTTCTAAATTTGGCGAAGTGGAAAAACAATCGTTATCTCGTATTAAAAAGATTTCCGGTAAAAATCTACAACGCAACTGGATGACCATTCCGCATGTTACTCAATTCGCTGATGCTGATATTACGGCATTAGAAGAGTTCAGAGTTGCACAAAAAGCAGCAATGGAAAAACAGAAGGTAAAATTGACACCACTAGTTTTCATTATGAAAGCAGTTGTGCATGCACTCAAAGCATTCCCAAATTTTAATGCGTCTTTAGATGCGAGTGGTGAAACGCTTATCTTAAAGCAATATTTCCATATTGGTGTGGCAGTCGATACGCCAGATGGATTAGTTGTACCAGTGATTCGCAATGTGGATAAGAAAGGCCTGGTTGAGCTGGCTAAAGAGCTAGCTGTGATTAGTGAAAAAGCAAGAAATAAGCAGCTATCTCCTGGTGATATGCAGGGTGGTTGTTTCTCTATTTCTAGTTTAGGTGGTATTGGTGGTACAGCGTTTACACCTATTATTAATGCGCCGGAAGTGGCTATTTTGGGTGTGTCTAAGTCCTCTTATCAGCCAGTGTACCAAGAGGGTGTATTTGTGCCTCGCCTAATGTTGCCATTATCCTTGTCTTACGATCATCGTGTGATTGATGGTGCAGAAGGTGCGCGCTTTATTATGTTCTTAAGTAGTATGTTGTCTGATATTCGAAATTTATTGATGTAACAGAAGAGAGTAAGCATAAATGAGTATTCAAACTGAAGTAGTCGTATTAGGTAGTGGTCCTGGTGGTTATACAGCAGCATTTCGTGCAGCTGATTTAGGTAAGAAAGTTACCTTGATTGAGCGTTATGAATCATTAGGTGGCGTTTGTTTAAACGTAGGTTGTATCCCATCTAAAGCATTATTGCATGCTGCAAAAGTGATTGATGAAGCGGCAGATATGGCTGCGCATGGCGTTGAGTTTGGTAAACCAAAGATTGATAGCAAGAAGTTGTTAGACTGGAAAAATGGCGTTGTTAGTAAGTTAACAGGTGGTTTAAAAATGTTAGCTAAGCAACGTAAGGTGGATGTTGTTACTGGTGTTGGTAAATTTATTTCTGATAAAGAAATTGAAGTCACTGGCAGCGATGGTAAAAAACAGGTGATACAGTTCCAGCAAGCGATTATTGCGGCGGGTTCTCGCCCAGTTAAATTGCCATTCTTACCTGATGACCCACGTATTATTGATTCTACTGGTGCACTAGAGTTGGCTGATGTTAACTGCAAAATGTTAGTGTTGGGCGGTGGTATTATTGGTATGGAAATGGCAACTGTGTACAGCACATTAGGTGCTGAGATTACAGTGGTTGAGCTGATGGATCAATTAATTCCTGGTGCTGATAGTGACATTATCATGCCGTTACAAAAGCGCATGAAAACTAAGTTTAAGAATATTTACTTGAAAACCAAAGTAACCAAGGTTGAAGCCAAGAAAGATGGTTTATATGTGACGTTTGAAGGTGAGCACGCTAGTAAAGAGCCTGAAAAGTTTGATCGTATTCTTTGTGCTGTTGGTCGTCGTCCTAATGGTGATCAAATTGATGCTGATAAAGCAGGTGTCAAGGTGGATGAACGTGGTTTTATTGCAGTTGATAAGCAGCAGCGTACCAATGTTGCGAATATCTATGCAATTGGTGATATCGTCGGTAACCCAATGTTGGCGCATAAAGCGATTCCTGAAGGCCGTGTTGCTGCGGAAGTTATCTCTGGCTTGAAGCACTACTTCGATCCACAGTGCATTCCAAGTGTTGCTTATACGGATCCTGAAATCGCATGGGTAGGTGTCACTGAAAACGAAGCAAAAGCTAAGGGTATTAAGTATGGTAAAGGCGTATTCCCATGGGCTGCAAGTGGTCGTGCATTAAGTAATGGCCGTAGTGAAGGTATGACTAAGTTAATCATCGATGAAGATACGCATCGTGTGATTGGTGCAAGTATTGTTGGTACTAATGCCGGTGAGCTTATTTCTGAAGTAGCATTAGCCATAGAGATGGGTAGTGATGTTGAAGATGTCTCTTTAACCGTTCATCCGCACCCAACGTTATCTGAAACCATTGCGATGGCGGCAGAAGTATTTGAAGGCACCATCACTGATTTGTATTTGCCGAAGAAGAAGTAAAAAGACAAATCTTTAAAAACCCGCTTTTGTAGCGGGTTTTTTTTAGTGTTCCCACATGATTTCTGGACGATTTGCTTCTCGTGCTAATACTCTTGCGATCACAAATAATAAATCAGATAAACGATTTAAATATCGCAGCATCTCTATGTTAGTAATAGGCGCTGCATCATGTAATCTAACTAGACACCTTTCTGCACGTCGGCATACTGACCTTGCAATATGAGCTGTTGCAGAAGCTGGCGTGCCAGTTGGTAAAATAAACTCTTGTAATGGTGGTAGGGGGGCATTCCATCTATCTAGTGTTTCTTCTATCCAAACAACTTTATCAGCTGTAATCACTATGCGATCTGGCAAATGTAGTTCGCCACCGAAGTCAAACAAGTCATTTTGAATACGAGTTAGTATATGTTCAATCTCAAGGTTATTAAGTTGTTGGGTTGATATGAGGCCAATGACAGCATTTAGCTCATCAATAGTGCCAACTGTTTCTACTAGTAAATCGGCTTTAGAAACGGTTTGATTGCGCAAGCTAGTTTTTCCTGTGTCGCCTTTGCGCGTGTAGATTTTTGTTAGTCTAGGCATCGCTATATCCTTAGGCATGCTCAAAGAGTGGTTATCATACCGTGATAAGGCACTGGATTGCCAGATGCTATGGATGTTTGCTGGTTTGCTCTTAAGTTGGCTCTAGTAAAATGGATGTCTGAAATGTACCATTATTTCTGAGCAAACATTATTTAGGAAGTCACATGTTTAGAGCCCTAACGCAAGCTGATTTAAGTGATGTGATGGTCATTGAACAGGCTGTTCATGTGGCTCCTTGGACAATGGAGACATTCAAGGCCTGTTTTACGGCAGGCTATATTGGTTGGGTGTTAGAGGTTGGTAAGAAGATTGTAGGGTTTATATTGATTTCTGTGGGTGCTGGTGAATGCCATGTATTAAATGTTGCGGTTGCACGTCATTGTCAACATCAGGGATATGGTGGTCAGTTACTAGAGCATGCAATGAAGGAAGCTAAAAGTTTAGGGGCTGATGTCGTTTATTTAGAAGTGCGAGTCTCTAATGCGCACGCTATCAAGCTTTACCAGAAGCTGCATTTTTATCACATTGGTGATCGTAAGGGGTATTATCCAGGGCCACATGGGAAAGAAGATGCGTTGGTTTTTGCAAAAAGTTTAGTTTGATTACCCTGCTGTCGGGCTAGGGTGTCCATCGCGGTTTTACTGCAAATAAGTTGGATTCTGGCTTTAAATCTTGCTAAATTGTGGCATCGTTTATAATCCTTCAAGAAATGGCCAAAATATGATTGAAATCACATCCATGCGTAACTACCTCAAAGAATTGCAGACCCGATTGGAAAGCATTTGGGGGTATCTTTGAGGTAGATCAAAAAATAAACAGATTGACGGCTATCGAAGCTGAGATGGAAGATCCGGCTATTTGGTCACAGCCTGAGAAAACACAGAGCTTGGGTAAAGAGCGTTCTCAGCTGCAAGATGTCGTGAACATGATGCAGGGCCTGCAAACGGTCTTAAGTGATACAGAAGAGTTATACGAGTTAGCAAATAGCGAAAATGATACTGATACCCTAAATGCTATCCACCAAGAGGTTGAGCAGTTCACCAAAGAATTAGAAAAGCTGGAGTTTCGTCGGATGTTTTCAGGCGAGATGGATGGCAATGATGCCTATATGGATATTCAGTCTGGCTCAGGTGGAACAGAAGCTCAAGATTGGGCTGAAATGCTGTTGCGTATGTATTTACGCTGGGGTGAGCGGCAAGGTTTTAAAACAGAAATTATTGAGGCTTCCCCTGGGGATGTTGCAGGGATTAAAAGTGCAACGGTGCGCTTTGAAGGAGCTTATGCCTATGGGTGGCTGCGTACCGAAACTGGCGTTCATCGTTTAGTGCGTAAATCGCCTTTTGACTCGAATAACAAACGCCATACCTCTTTTGCATCAGTGTTTTTATCCCCCGAGATTGATGACAATATCGCGATTGATATTAACCCTGCCGATTTACGAGTAGATACCTATCGTGCTGGTGGTGCTGGTGGGCAGCATGTTAATAAAACAGACTCTGCTGTTCGTATCACTCATGTCCCAACTGGCGTGGTAGTGCAGTGTCAATCTGATCGTTCACAACATAAGAATCGTGCGCAATGTATGAAACAGTTGCGTGCAAAGTTGTATGAACTGGAAATGCAAAAGCAACAGGATAAGCAGTCGGCATTGGAAGCAGGTAAGAAAGAGATTACTTGGGGTAGTCAGATTCGCTCTTATGTACTAGACATGTCACGCATCAAAGATTTACGCACGGGTGTTGAGGTGGGTAATACCCAGGCCGTACTAGATGGTGATTTGAATAAATTTATTGAAGCAAGTTTATTAAGTGGATTGTAATTATGTCTGAACAAAAACCAGAAAATGAGATACTTGATACAAATGATTTAATTGCACAGCGTCGTGCAAAATTAGCCGAATGGCGTGAGCAGGGCGGAGCATTCCCTACGCATTTTAGGCGTAATGCGTTAGCTGCCGATGTGTTAAAAGAAAATGCAAATAAAACAGATGCAGAGTTAGAAGCGAATCCAGTTGAAGTGAAGCTGGCTGGTCGGGTGATGTTGCGTCGTTTAATGGGTAAGGCTAGTTTTACTCATATTCAAGATATGTCAGGGCGCATTCAGTTATATGTTCGTCAGGAAGATGTTGGTAATGAAGTATATGAAGCATTTAAGCACTGGGACTTAGGTGATATTGTTGGGGTGGAAGGTAGTCTTTTCCGTACTAAAACAGGTGAACTTTCTATTAAAGCAAAAGCAATTTGTCTGCTAACCAAGGCTATTCGTCCTTT
The DNA here is from genome assembly GCA_964480845.1 of uncultured Coxiellaceae bacterium. Lineage (GTDB taxonomy): Bacteria > Pseudomonadota > Gammaproteobacteria > DSM-16500 > DSM-16500 > Aquicella. The sequence goes on from CAYZRM010000029.1 coordinate 9,334, forward strand.
ACCAGATAAATTTCATGGTTTATCTGATCAAGAAACGCGTTATCGTCAGCGCTATTTAGATTTGATTGTGAATGAAGAGTCACGCCGTACCTTTGTGTTACGTGCAAAGATTACCGATATTGTGAGACAGTTTTTAAAAGAAAGAAATTTCTTGGAAGTAGAAACACCAATGATGCAGGTATTGGCAGGCGGTGCTGCGGCTAAGCCATTTGTGACACATCACCAAGCATTAGATATGCCTTTATATTTACGTGTTGCGCCAGAGTTATACTTGAAGCGTCTAGTCGTTGGTGGTTTCGACAATGTATTTGAGATTAACCGTAATTTCCGTAATGAGGGGGTATCTACAAGGCATAATCCAGAATTTACCATGGTGGAGTTCTACCAAGCTTATGCTGACTATCATGATTTAATGGATTTAACAGAGACTTTATTTAAGCGTATTGCTTTGGAATTATTTGGCCAGACAACCTTCACTTCTCAAGGCGTGGAATATGATTTTGGCCAGCCGTTTACACGTATCACTATGGTAGATGCGATTCTTAAATATAATCCAGCATTAAAAATGAGTGATATTGATAATTTAGATGCTGCTAGAAAGACAGCTGCTAAATTAAATATACCGTTAAAAGACAGTATGGGTTTAGGTAAGGTTCAGGTAGAAATTTTTGAGGCAACTGCTGAGCATTTATTGATTCAACCAACGTTTTTAACTGAACATCCAGCTGAAACATCACCTTTGGCAAGACGCAATGATGCCAATCCTTTTGTGACGGATCGTTTTGAATTGTTTATTGGCGGTCGTGAGATCTCTAATGGTTTTTCAGAGTTAAATGATGCAGAAGATCAAGCAGAGCGTTTCCGCTTGCAAATGAGTGAGAAAGCGGCAGGTGATGAAGAAGCAATGCCTTACGATGAAGACTTTATCACAGCTTTAGAACATGGCTTACCACCAACGGCAGGGGAAGGGATAGGTATTGATCGTTTAGTGATGTTATTTACAGATTCACCATCGATACGTGATGTGATTTTGTTCCCTCATATGCGACATAAAGAATAAGGTTCTAAGCCCGTTGGTATCTACCTACGGGCTATATAAATAATGCGGAATAAATTAGGCTTTACCTTAATAGAATTGATGCTTGTGCTATCTATTATCTCTATACTAGCAATCGCTGCTTTTTCCTATACTTCTTTTTTTGTGCGTCAGCATGAACAGCTTTTAAAAAACCAAATAATATCTCTTTTAGAGATTGCCCAACAAGAAGCATTAAATGGTAGTGATGTTGGTTTGTGCCGGAGTTTGGATGCAACGAGTTGCCAAGATCAGGGTGACTATTGGTTGTTGTTTTTTGATGTATATCATGATGGAAGTATTCAACAGCAAAGTCAGATTATTCGCTCTCATCACTTAATGCTTAAGCAGGGATATATTGTTTTGCGTTCTTATCCGCACTATAGAAGCTATTTGCGATTTTCAAGCAGTGTGTTGGCGGAGGGTGATAACGCGACTATTGGTTTTTATCGATCTAAAAAAGCTGCCCCGGCGTGGAGAATTGCGATTAATCGTTCCGGTAGGGCAAGGGAAGTATTACCAGCAATCAGCTAATCTAGCATCCCCTGTTATTTGCTTATGCCCTTGTGCATCTAATAGTAAGGCACCACAACGGTGTTTTTTGGCTGCTGTAGAAATAGGCTTAGCAATTAGTTTGTAATCTGCTTTGTCTATTGCTTCAATCGTCACTAGATAATGTTTGTTATGCTCGTTTTCATTCAGAGAGATAGCTTGATAGGCTTGATGTTCTAAGTAGTGCTGCTCAAGTAGCATGCTAAGTTGTTCAAGTTGTATGGATGCTTCAGTGCGTGCTGAACGCAACATATAATCAGAGTAAGTTATGCAGCTAATGGTCGCTAAGATGCTGACGATAACTAACGCAGCTAACATTTCTAATAAATGAAAGCCACGCTGTGTTTTGTTTGAAATGATCATTTCAACTTATTAGCAATGTTAGCTAAACGCTTGCCTAAGGCGAAGCATAATCGTTGCTCTTCTGCGGTCATTAAGTTTTTTCCGTCGGCGCCTGCGTGATGGGTTGCACCATAAGGAGAGCCGCCACTGGTGGTTGTAGAGAGGTCTGCTTCAGTATATGGTATTCCTAATGTTACGCAGCCTAGATGTAAAAGAGGGAGCATCATGCTGAGCAGCGTGCTTTCTTGTCCACCGTGTAGACTGGCGGTTGAGGTGAAAACAGTGGCAGGTTTATCAACTAACTGGCCAGATACCCAGATGCTGCTAGCCTGATCTAGAAAATATTTCATAGGTGCTGCCATGTTGCCAAATCGAGTTGGGCTGCCTAAGGCTAGGCCATCACAGTTTTTTAAATCATCTAAAGTAGCATAAGGTGCGCCACTATCCGGAATGGGTGGATCAATTGCTTCTATGGTGGTTGAAATAGGTGGGACGGTGCGTATGAGTGCTTCGGCTCCTGGAACCGATTCGACGCCACGAGCAATATACTGGGCCATCTGTTTAACAGCCCCATGTCGGCTATAATATAGAATAAGAATAGTAGTCATGTTAGCTATCCTGTTGAATTTTAGTGGGTGAAGTGTAACGCAAGTGATATTGAAAAGTCATGTTTGATTGTTAAGGTCTTGTTAAGTTGACTATGGTAGCTTGTCATTTAATTTACTATACGTTAGAGCTAGTGACAGGGTTGGGGTCTTGCTTGTTTGCGTGATTAATTACTGATATTCAGGTGTGAAATGAGAAAATTACTTAAATATGAAGATGTTATCAAAATAGTTGGGCGCTTTGTGGCCGAAATGAAAGATTGTAGAGAGTTTATTGGTCGCTATGAGGCAAGAGTGGTTGGTGTGGCTGGCAGTGAGCAACAAAAGAAGGCTATTGATGCACTTACTTTGCTCAAAGAAAAAATGGAACAGCATCTAAAGGTTTACAGTGGTGACTTGATCTACCAAATAGATGGGCAATTAGAAAAACCAGTTGATGGTATGGATTTCCTGAAGCAAGAAGACTTAATCATAGATGATGTTATTAATAGTTTTATAGGTATTCTCTTTGACTTGACTCAAGATACGCATCGAGACAAACGCTTAGCCGAAGAGTTTAATAATGTATATGAAAAAATTTTATTGCTCTCCGAGAAATTGAAGCAGATTGAGAATGCGGATGAAGAGTTGGATGTCCTGGACGAGCAAAAACGATTATTGCAGAGATTGAAAATTGTTGATATTGAAAGTGCTAGAAAAGAAAATCATAGAACTGTTTATTTGCAATCGGTGAGATACACTTTTTCTCTTGTAGAGCAATCAGCTTTATTTTCTGCTCTCATCAAACGGGTAATATCAGAGGTGAAGAAAAAAATAGAGGGTGGCTTTTTATCTCAGGCGAGTATGTCAGCTGAAAGCGAAAATAGTAAATCTAGATTGATGGAGATGTGTTTGCTTGCGAATTTTAACATGGCACTTAAAGTGGTAGAGTTTTTAGGTAGCATTCAAAGTGGGCAGCTTGCAGCTCATCTAAAGAACTTTAATGAAAAAGTAAATCTATGGGATGATGCTAATAAGCAAGATACTTGTGTGATAGGCGAGCTATATGTCAAAGTGCTTAGTTGTTTTGCTAAAGATGGATCATCGTTTATTCGCAATCAAGCAGAAGAGGCAACGGGGTCGGAAAGAGCTTCAAAAAGCTCTAGTCGTTTGAGTCAAGCTCAAGAGTCCGGTATACAAGTAGCTGATACAATGAATACTATTCGTATTAGTATTGAATCTCTCAATTTGAGTGAATTACAAGAAGCGTTTAAAAATATGAAGGAAACCCCGATTGCTGAAGAGCAAGTAGTGGAGCCACGACGTGTGATAGGGCATACACGCAGCCATCGTTTCCATTCTGTTGCTGCTTCCTCCTCTAGTTCAGAGCATAGTTCGTCAGTTGCTGCTTCTTCTACTTCGGCGACCAGCAGTGCAAATCATGCAGAATCATCCGCGCCATCTTTGCCAGACGGCATTGATCCTGTGACTAAGAAACCTGCTTCTTCTAATAAAAAAGGGCCGTTTCGACGACGTATTAGCACTTTATTTGGTGATGCAAAATTGGGTAAGGCAGGACCTAGCAAAGCAGAATCTAGTGTAAAACAGGCTGGTAAATCCAAACCAGATACCAAGCCATCAAATTGAGAAACAAGATAATTAGTTAAAAAATAATAAGAAAGCGTTCCGCATTGCATCGTGTAGGACTGAAGGCTGATTACTTCGGTTATAATATCCATATTCACAAAAATAGAATTAGAAATAATGAATAACGAGGATGGTGTATGCCTAAGAAGAATGCTGCAACCAGTTTAGGGTGGAAAGATGTTTGGATGCTAGTTGATACCTACTCAGAGTTGATTGATGCGCTTAAGCATGTGCGTGGAGCAAATGCAAAAAAGCTGAAAGGAATGCTAAATCAACTCATTGAGGTTGAGGTAAAGATGCAGGCGGGCGCTTCTACAAAGACGGTGATGCGTAACCTCTTGTACGATTTGTGGATTTATTTGTCTAGTGACAATCCGACCTTAAGAGGTATTGATGCATTGGGCAAGCGAGGTGTTTTTGTTGTTCCTGGCCTGGTTAATAGCTTTATGGGGCGGTCTGCTATTGATCATTTAACACCTGCAGACACTCAGCTGATAGATGAGTTAATCCGGTCGCTTCCGCTTCCTGTTGCTCTGAGGGATGATGATAGGACGATTCAGTTGGTGAGGAAGCAGATTATTGCTGTTAATTGGTTGGTTGCTCAGGATGCTGCTTTGTTAGTAGAAGATATGCATAAAAAACCAGAAAAATGGCGCACAGATTTTTCTGCTCTAAAGGCCGAGATAGAGAGGCAGGTGCAGGTGGTGGTAAACGCTAGTGAACCATCCATGAGAGCCGAATCAAGTTCTAGTCCATCATCGTCTAGTGCATCAGCATCTACTTCTAGTTCTTATGCAATATCAAGTGAGTATAGGGCGCGTTCAGGCAATGTTTTCTCTTGGGAGGGCAATCCTTTTTTATCTCAATCTTCGCCTGGCTTGGCTGAAGGTCTTAAAGGATCTGGGTTGGTCCTTAGGGATAGTTCAAATCCTGAGCTTTCCTCGGTCAGAAAGGGTAGGGTGCTGAAGCGGCAAGACGCAATTAAGTACAATTTATCGGTGCCTTTGTTGGATTTACGAGAAGCACTTAATAATGTTGGTGTTTCGCCACTTGCGCCAAGGCGAGGCATGTATGGTGCAGATTCTTTAAGTTCTAGCTCAGGTAGTCCAGAAGCGCCTCAGGCCATTACTAGAAAAAAGAAAAAGAAACCTGATAGCGCACCTGCAACACCAACAGCAGAAGATGGTTATGAGGCCGAAAGAGAGGCGGCACCTGATAGGTTTGGTTTATTTGCTAAGGCATCTAGCCAGCCTCAAAGGATTTCTTCACCTGATATTTTAACTCCAAGGGGGCGTAAAAAAAGCTAACAGTAGTTCCCGTCTCACCTAAAATCCGTTAAAATGGCCCCATTTTGCTCATGGGGTTTTTTATGCCGATTTATGAATATCAATGCGGTGCTTGCCAGTATCAACACGAAGCTATGCAGAAATTCTCTGACTTACCTTTGGTCGATTGTCCGAAATGTGGCCAGCCTGCCTTGCAAAAACAAATATCTGCTGCTGGTTTTCAGTTAAAAGGATCTGGCTGGTATGCGACAGATTATAAAGCTAAACCTGCCGAAACTAGTTCAGGCAGTGGTTCATCTGGTGGTAGTATGAGTGGTTCATCTGAATAAGTGGTGGAATGATGCTGGGTTTATTGCGTAAGTATTTTATTTCAGGTTTATTAGTTTGGTTGCCCATAGTCGTAACGGTATTGGTGATTAAATTTCTGGTAGATGTATTAAGCAAGTCTTTGCTTTTATTGCCTACTCAGTTTCAGCCAGACTTTCTGCTAGGTTTCCATCTGCCTGGTGTGGGTGTGATTTTGACGTTGGCTGTTATTTTAGCAACAGGGATATTAGCAGCCAATTTTATTGGAAAACGTTTTGTTGATTTTGGTGACGCTGTCATGGGGCGTATCCCCCTGGTGCGTAGTGTTTACACCGGCGTGAAGCAAGTTACTCAAACACTATTTTCACCTGGAGGACAGTCTTTCCGCAAGGTTTTGCTGGTTGAATATCCACATCCTGGTGTTTGGACGGTTGCTTTCCAAACAGGCCATGTTTCAACAGAAATTCGATCTGCTTTGCAGGCAGAAGAAATGGTGAGTTATTTTGTGCCAACGACGCCAAATCCAACATCTGGGTTCTTAATGATGGCGCCAAAAAGCAAGGTAATAGAGCTGGATATTAGTGTGGATCAAGCGCTAAAATTCGTTATCTCTTTGGGTGTAGTACAGCCTAGTTATGTTTCCAATGTGAAAGCAAACGAAGCTAAATCATAAATAAGTAGGGTTTTTAAGCATGCGCAGTCATTATTGCGGTCAGGTGACCGCTAAGTTGTTAAATCAAGAAGTAAAATTAGCTGGTTGGGTGCATCGTCGTCGTGATCATGGCGGGGTTGTTTTTATTGATGTGCGTGATCGTGAGGGTGTTGTGCAAGTAGTGGTTGCGCCTGAGCAAGCAGCTGCATTTGCCAATGCAGAAGCGATTCGTAGTGAATTCGTAGTGCAGGTGCAAGGTGTTGTTCGTCCTCGCCCAGAAGGTACGGTAAATAAAAATTTAACAACAGGTGAGATTGAGGTGGCTGCTCATGAGTTGGTTATTTTGAATCGCTCTGAGCCCTTACCTTTCCCTATTGATGATGAATATCATGATGTCGGTGAAGAAACACGCTTGCGTTATCGTTACCTCGATATTCGTCGTCCAGAGATGCTGGAGCGTTTAAAGTTCCGTGCCAAAGTTGCTCATTACTTGCGTCAATATTTAGATGCCCATGGTTTTATTGATGTCGAAACCCCGATGTTGACACGTGCAACACCTGAAGGGGCGCGTGACTACTTAGTACCTAGCCGTACTCGCCCAGGTAGTTTTTTTGCATTGCCTCAATCACCTCAGCAATTTAAACAATTGTTAATGATGGCAGGTATAGATAGATACTATCAAATTGTTAAATGTTTCCGCGATGAAGATTTAAGAGCTGATCGCCAACCTGAATTTACCCAGCTTGACATTGAAACATCTTTTTTAAATGAGCACGAAATCCAGGATATCATGGAAGAAATGATACGTGGCATGTTCAAAACATTAATGAACGTTGATTTGCCTGCTAAGTTTGAACGCATGACCTATGCAGAAGCACAGCGTCGTTTTGGTTCTGATAAACCAGATTTACGTATTCCTTTAGAGTTGGTCGATATTGGCGATTTATTAAAATCTGTGGAATTCAAAGTATTTGCTGATGTTGCTAATCATCCTAGCGGTCGTATTGCTGCGTTACGTGTTCCTGGTGGTGCATCATTAAGCCGTAAAGAAATTGACGATTATACGCAGTACGTTAGTATTTATGGTGCTAAAGGTCTTGCCTATATCAAGGTGAATGCTGAAGGAAAAGAAGGTTTACAGTCACCTATTTTGAAGTTCTTACCTGACGATGCCGTTAATGGTATTTTAGAGCGTACAGGTGCAAAGGTGGGAGACTTGATTTTCTTTGGTGCAGATAAAGAAAAGATTGTTAATGAATCACTGGGTGCATTGCGTATTAAAGTAGGCCAAGACTTAAATATGGTGGAAGATGCATGGCGTGTGCTATGGGTGATTGATTTCCCTATGTTTGAAGAAGGTGATGGCCGTTTCTATGCTTGCCACCATCCATTTACCTCTCCAAAAGTAGATACCGTGGAAGAATTGATGCAAGTGCCACCAGCTAAAATGTTAGCGCGTGCTTACGATATGGTATTGAACGGTAGTGAAATTGGTGGTGGTTCTGTGCGTATTAATTCTTCTGACATGCAAAAAGCAGTATTTAGCTTATTGAGTATTCAAGACGAAGAAGCAGAAGAGAAATTTGGTCACTTACTCACTGCAATGAAGTTAGGTTGTCCTCCACATGGTGGTATAGCATTTGGTTTAGATCGTTTAGTGATGTTGATGACAGGTGCCACTTCTATTCGTGATGTCATTGCTTTCCCTAAAACCCAAACTGCAAGTGATCCACTCATGGATGCACCAGCGCCTGTAGAGCCCGCGCAGTTGGTTGAGTTAGGTATTAGAATTGCAGCAAAAACTAAAGAAGCAGTAGTGTGAGGTTGTCATGGCAGGTCATAGCAAATGGGCGAATATTAAACGCCACAAGGAAAAACAAGACGCTAAGCGTGGAAAACTCTATACCAAGTTAATTCGTGAAATTACCGTTGCTGCGAGAATGGGCGGCGGTGATCCTTCTGCTAATCCTCGCCTACGTTTGGCGTTGGATAAAGGCTTGGAAGCGAACATGAGTAAAGATGTCATTGATCGTGCTATTAAGCGCGGTGCAGGTGGCATGGAGGGTGATGATGTCGAAGAGGTGCGTTACGAGGGTTATGGTCCTGCTGGTATTGCAGTGATGGTAGATTGTATGACGAATAATCGTAACCGAACAGTTGCTGAAGTGCGTCATGCTTTTTCAAAAAGAGGCGGGAATTTAGGAACTGACGGCTCTGTTTCTTATCTCTTTAAAAAGCAAGGTCAAATTACTTTTGCACCTGGCGTGAATGAAGAAAAGCTAATGGATGCAGCATTAGAATTAGGTGCAGATGATATCATCATCAACGATGATAAGAGTGTTGATGTCATGACGAGTCCAGAAAGCTTTAATGGTATCAAGTCAGGCTTGCAGCAAGCAGGATTTAAGGTTGAGCAGGCGGATGTCACTATGGTGGCTAGTACGGCTGTTGCAATCACCGATAAAGATACTGCTGAAAAAGTCATGGGCTTGATTGATATGTTAGAAGATTTAGATGATGTTCAAGAAGTCTATTCAAATGCCGATATTAGTGAAGAGGCAATGAAAGAGCTGAGTTAGTGATTTGTTTGGTTCGGCAGCCCAGTCTACGCGAGCCTGTTGCTTAGGTGAGATAATAGTGATTCCTGCCAATTGTCGTCCCGCGGCTTGTCTGCGGGATCTAGGCAGCCAATGTAGAGCTGGATCCCCCGCCTTCGCGGGGGACGACGAGATGCCTTCGCGAGGGGACGATGGGGTTGGCGGCATTCCTGATAGGGCGACCAGCGTGTCATGAAGATATTTTTTTATAAGGACATCAAGCATGACAACTATCATTGGGATTGATCCAGGTTCACGCCGAACCGGATATGGGGTAATCCGTTTAGAAGGCAACCGTCATATTTATGTGACTAGTGGCCATCTCGATGTGTCAAAATTCGACTTCAATGATCGCCTCAGGCATATCTATTTAGGTATCCGGCAGGTATTAGATTTATATCAACCTCAAGAAGCTTCTATTGAGCAAGTGTTTATGCATGAGAACCCAGGCGCTGCATTAAAGCTGGGTCAAGCTAGAGGTGCTGCCATTGTAGCATTAGATTTGCCACTGGCCGAATATTCAGCCCGGCAAGTTAAGCAGTCAGTAGTGGGTAAGGGGGCTGCAAAGAAAGATCAAGTGCAATATATGGTTCAACGTTTACTAAATATTTCAGGCACTTTGCAGGCTGATGCAGCAGATGCATTAGCGATAGCTATTTGTCATGCCCAATCACGACATTTACGTCAATTAAGCCAGGCATTCACACAGGGGGTGAGTTTATGATAGGTCAAATACGCGGTATTATTTTAGAAAAACAGCCTCCTCAATTGCTTGTGGATGTTCACGGCCTAGGCTATGAAATAGATGCCCCCATGAGTACTTTTTATCATTTGCCAGATGTAGGGCAGGAAACCATTTTATTCACGCACTTTGTTGTACGTGAAGATGCGCAATTATTATATGGATTTCATTCCAGAGACGAGCGTACGTTGTTTCGTACCTTATTAAGAGTCAATGGTGTTGGTCCGAAATTGGCATTAACCATTCTGTCAAGTGTATCGCCTGCTGACTTCGTGCGTTGCGTTTTAAATAATGATACAGATAGCTTAGTGCGTGTGCCGGGCATTGGTAAAAAAACAGCTGAGCGTTTAATTATTGAGATGCGTGATAAATTATCTGATTGGTATGCTGGTACTGAAGTCGAGGGGCAGGAGTTTGTTAAAAAAGATAATCATCATCCACGTCACCAAATGTTGCAGGATGCTATCTCTGCATTAGTAGCGCTTGGGTATAAACAACAAGAAGCAAATCGTCTAGTGACTAAAATCGATGATGGCCAAGCAAGCAGTGAAGAATTAATCCGCCGTGCGTTAAGGGAGTTTGCCGTATGATGGTAACGGATAGAATTATTAGTGCAGAACAATTAGATACCGATTCAGTGGATAGAGCGCTTAGGCCCAAGCAGTTACAAGATTATATTGGCCAACCCAGTGTACGTGATCAAATGGAGATTTTTATTAAAGCAGCGAAAGCCCGAGGCGATGCATTAGATCATGTATTAATTTTTGGGCCGCCAGGATTGGGTAAGACGACGCTTGCTAACATTATTGCAAATGAAATGGGTGTGAGCTTAAAGCAGACATCAGGCCCCGTGCTTGAGCGTGCTGGTGATGTAGCTGCATTGCTGACTAACTTGCAAGCGGGTGATGTGCTATTTATTGATGAAATTCATAGGCTTAGCCCTGTTGTAGAAGAGATTCTTTATCCAGCAATGGAAGATTATCAGATTGATATCATGATAGGCGAAGGGCCTTCTGCACGCTCAATTAAATTAGATCTGCCACCCTTTACGTTAATTGGTGCAACCACCAGAGCAGGATTGCTGACCTCACCCTTGCGCGATCGTTTTGGCATTGTGCAGCGCCTCGAATTTTATCAATCACCAGCTCTCACCCATATTGTGATGCGTTCAGCGCATATTTTAAATTTGAATATCGATGCGGCTGGCGGTGAAGAAATAGCTAGGCGTTCACGCGGTACGCCCAGAATTGCTAATCGATTATTACGTCGAGTACGAGATTATGCGGAAGTAAAAGCCAATGGGCATATTACCCAGGAAATTGTTCAGCAGGCGTTAGATTTCTTGAAAGTGGATAGCCAGGGCTTTGATGTGATGGATAGAAAACTATTGCTCGCTCTCATTGAAAAATTTAATGGTGGACCAGTGGGGTTAGATACCCTGGCTGCATTTATCAATGAAGAAAAGGGCACGATAGAAGACGTAATCGAGCCTTTCTTGATCCAGCAGGGTTTTATGTTGCGTACTCCCAGGGGCCGCATTGCCAGTCTTGCCGCTTACGAGCATTTTGGATTGAATGTGCCTGATCGTTTGGCAGAGCTTCATCATGAATAAGCATGTTTATCCTATCCGCATTCATATTGAAGACACCGATTTTGCAGGCATTGTTTATCATAGTAATTATCTTAATTTCATGGAGCGTGCACGTTCAGAATGGATGGAAGAGCTTGGATATGGCATGGTTTGGCAGCGTGAGCATCAATTATACTTTCCTGTTCATTCCATGAGTATTCAGTTTTTAATTCCAGGGCGTGTTCATGAGAAGGTGGAAGTTGTTAGTGAAATCAAAGAGATAGCTAGAGCTAGTTTTGTTTTTTCCCAATATTTGCGCTTCGCCCTCTCACCCGATAAGATATTATGCAAGGCTGAAGTGAGAATCGCCTGTGTAAATGAAAATATGCGCCCGCGCGCATTACCTAATATGCCTAGCTTTGACCATATCCGGAGTACATTAACGTGAATTATGATGCCAGCTTACTGAATTACTTTATCAATGCCAGTTTAGTGGTGAAATGTGTGATGTTGCTATTGGCAACGGCATCTGTATTTTCTTGGACTTATATTTTGCAGCGTGCTTTTTTCCTCAAAGAAGTGAATAAAGCATCTACGGAATTTGAGAAGTCATTTTGGTCAGGCGATGACATCCAAAGATTGTATGCGGCTAGTAGTCGAAATAGTCAGTCGCTGAATGGTGTAGAAGCAGTTTTCCATGCGGGCTTTAAAGAGTTTTTACGTTTCCGTCATCAGCCAGATACCAGCATCAATTTAGTGATGGAAAATACGCGTCGAGCGATGCGCGCAGCACAGATGCGAGAGCAAGAAAAACTAGAAGTGCATTTACCGTTTTTGGCAATTGTCGGTTCTACCAGTCCTTATGTGGGTCTATTTGGTACCGTATGGGGGATTATGCAAGCATTCCGTGCATTGGCTAATGTTCAGCAAGCAACGATTGCCATGGTGGCACCTGGTATTGCAGAAGCTTTAATTGCAACAGCGCTAGGTTTATTCGCAGCTATCCCAGCCGTTATTTTTTACAATCGTTTTGTCACTGATATTGGTCGTCAAATGAATCGTTTTGATGCGTTTGAAGAAGAGTTTACCAATATCTTAATTCGTCAGTCACAGTTACAAACAGCTCAACCCGAAGCTAATTTAGAAGAAGTGGTGGAGTAATATATGGCGCATAATCATCAACCAGGTTCAAGAAAACCGATGTCTGACATTAATGTAGTCCCATTTATTGATGTCATGTTAGTGTTGTTGGTGATCTTCATGATTACGACACCATTGTTAACGCAAGGTGTGAAAGTAGACTTACCGAAAACATCTGCAAAAGCGATGGATGATAAGCAAAAAGAGCCGATTATTGTGACTGTTAACGCAGATGGTGATTATTTTTTAAATATCGCAGATAAACCTAGCCAAGCTATTACCGCACGTACGCTAACAAGCATCGTGACCGAGCAATTATCAGCACAACAAAATGATGCTGAGCAACGGCCAGTGTTAGTGCGTGGTGATAAGAATGCGAATTATGGGAAAGTGGTGGAAGCCATGGTGTTGTTACAGCAAGCTGGTGCAAAAGGGGTGGGGTTAATTACCCAGCCAGGTTCTGACGAAAAAAAAGCTAGTTGATATCCATGTCAGTGCCTAAGAACCAAAAATATTTTATTATTTCCGCAGCGAGCCATGTGGCTGTGTTGCTGGTATTAATATTGAGTTTTGAATGGTCTTCACCCATGGTGGTATTTGAAAATACTGACCAACATGATGTGATCAGCGCGGTTGTATTAGGTGACACAGCAAATAGCAAAATGTTGCCTCAGCAACCTACTCCTCAGCCCATGCCGATTAAGGAAGTAGTAAAAGAAGAGCCAACCCCACCTAAGCCTGCTATTGCAAAATCAGCACCGCCTGAACCTGATGTCATTGCATTAAAGGCGGCAGAGAAAAAGAAATTGGCAGATCAAAAGGCTTTAGAAGATAAGAAGCGACGTGAGATGTTTGGGCAAGATTTATTGGCAGATATCAAAAAAGTAACTGA
>CAYZRM010000030.1:0-10654 GCA_964480845.1 uncultured Coxiellaceae bacterium
CTAAACATAGATGTTGCTTCTAACATTAACGATATTGATACATGGTTAATGCTTTTATTAAGCCATTACATTGAACCTGAGATGGGGAAAAACCGCCCCTGTTTTCTATATGATTTCCCTATCAGTCAAGCAGCACTTGCAAAAGTCCAGCCAGGCAACCCACCTGTTGCTGCTCGGTTTGAGGTTTATTACAAAGGTGTTGAGCTAGCAAATGGCTTTTATGAGCTTCAATCTGCAGAAGAACAACGCAAACGCTTTGAGCAAAATGTATCTGAGCGAAAAATACAGCAACTAACCGATATGCCTATTGATGAATATTTACTGGCTGCACTTACCCACGGCTTACCTAATTGCTCAGGTGTTGCACTAGGCATTGACAGATTAATCATGCTGGCAGGCCAGCATGATTGCATACAAAATGTCATAAGTTTCGATTTTTCACGAATCTAACTATCTATCGTCTCTTACCAGGCGCACTTGGTAACATTTGTTGAGAATCAGGATGGCATTGATGTCGCTCACTTTCTGAATGGGACGGCAGGATATCGACTGTCTTCTGATAGCCTGCTAAGCTCATTAAAGCTGAAATGGGCGTTTCTGATTTCCGTTTTTTTCTCTCGAATCATCACCAGGTTGTCTGAACATAGCCACCTCCTTGTCTGATCAAAATTAAATCATATCGATTTGTTATCTAAAATTATAGTTAATCCTTGCATAAATGAAAAAATAATGTTCAAATGCACCCTGACATTTATCATTACCACACCCCATAGGGGTTTACCTTGCTTTTCCAGGTTTGTTGGCGATGATACACACTAACCGCCAGTAAACCAGGTGCCTCCATAATAAATGCGCCGGTCTGCTCGCACATTTATTCGAGGAAATACCCTAATGTTCAGCAAGTTAAAGCTAGACGAACGCATTTTATCTGCTATTGAAAAATGTGGTTATACCACCCCCACTCCTGTCCAAGCAAAGTCCATTCCTGCTATTTTAAACGGCAGTGACGTGGTTGCATCCGCTCAAACAGGTACAGGCAAAACAGCTGCTTTTGTTTTACCAGCTCTACAACACTTAACAACACAAAAAGCCGGTAAAGCAACCCGCATTCTGATTTTAACACCAACACGTGAATTAGCTGCCCAAATCACCAAAGCAGCTGATATGTACGGTAAATTTTTGAAGTTTAATATTGTCAGCCTCGTTGGTGGCATGCCTTATCACCATCAAATCAAAGACTTACAACGTGGCGCTGATATTATTGTGGCAACGCCTGGTCGTTTAATGGACCACATGGAAGCTAAGCGCGTTGATTTATCGCATATTGATATGCTGATTTTGGATGAAGCAGACCGCATGCTAGACATGGGCTTTATTGATGACGTGCAATACATTGCAAAACTAACGCCTCAAAAACGACAAACTTTGCTATTTAGTGCAACCGTTGACAAGCAATTATCTTCCATTGTTCGCAACCTATTAAAAGATCCTGTGCGCATTGATTTGTCTTCTGAGAAATTAGCCGCACCTAAGATCAAACAGGAGCTATATCGCGCAACCAGCCCACAACACAAAAATCGTTTATTAAAGCACTTCCTTGCTGGCGAAAATATCTACAAAGCAATTATTTTCTCTGCCACTAAAATTAACGCCGACCGTATTGCTGAGCAACTACGTGACGACGGCTTTAGAGCATCAGCACTACATGGTGATTTGCGTCAAAATGTTAGAAACCGCACCATTGAAGAATTACGCCGTGGCAAAATTCAATTCTTAGTGGCAACTGATGTGGCAGCACGCGGTATTGATATTAGTGATATCACCCACGTATTTAACTACGATTTACCAAAATTCTGTGAAGACTATGTGCATCGTATTGGTCGTACTGGCCGCGCAGGTAAAGACGGCACAGCAATCTCCTTTATTATGCCAAGTGATACACGAACCGTACAAAAAATTGAGCGTTATCTTGGCCAACGCATCCCTATGATTCATCATTTTGATTTAGATAAATTTGCACCTAAAGCAATGAATGATGCTGATGCAAATGATGATTACGATGATAGAGATGAAAGACCTGCACGCCGTTCATTCCGTCAAGACAGCGATCGTGCCCGTAAATTTGCAAACGAAGAAGGTTATCGCAGCAGAACATCTGGTAATCGTGACAGCGGATCCCGCTCTCGCAGTGGCTCACGCGATGGTGGGTTCCGTGGCGAAGGCAATCGTAGTCATTCTCGCGATGGCGACTTCCACAACAAAGGCGCGCGCAGTGCCTCCTCCCGTGAGCGCGACAGCAACACTCGCGAAAGCAGCAGTTTCCGTGATCGCGATAGCAATGCTCGTGAAGGTGGTTTCCGTGGCCAGCGTGCAAATGAGAACAACGACAGACGCAGAAATGAAGGCAATAGTGAAAGACGCTCTTTCAGCGAAAGACGTAGCAACAGTGAAGGACGCACTAGCTTTAGAAGCGAAAGTCGCTCTGAAAATACCGGCGCACGTCGCAGCCGATCTATTGAAAGCGCAGAACAAACCACCAATAGCAAAATCTCTTACAAAGAGAAGCGCAAGCCCTTAGCTCCAGCTGCTAAGAAAAGCTTCCGTGGTAAGGCAGCCAACGATGGATATGGTAAAGCGGACAATAAAGATGGCAACCGTCCATTTAAAAAACGCTCTGCCAATGTGAATCGCTATGCAGGCGCTAAATCTTAATATTTAGCACATCAACAAAGAACCGGACCAAGTGTCCGGTTTTTTATTACCTAAGATACTTATTAACCGTCGCTCAATTGAAGCAAGACCTTATACTCTTCTTCTGTCACTGGCGTAATAGATAAACGGTTCCCCTTTCGATTAATCATCATGCCTTCTAACAGAGGATGCCGCCTAATTTCTTCTAGTGTAATAAAGTGAGAAAATTTTTTAACTAACTTTACATCCACCATAAACCAGCGCGGGTTTTCTGGTGTGCTTTTGGGGTCATAGTATTTTGATTCTGGATCAAATGCAGTGAAATCAGGATATAAGCAGTTCTTACCACTTCTATCAAACCGGCAATACCTGGTGGCGTACAATTAGAATGGTAAAAAAATCCTAAGTCACCTTCCCGCATGTCATCACGCATCATATTACGTGCTTGGTAATTACGCACACCATCCCAATGCTCAGTTTGCTTAGGCATACTACTTAAGGTATCTATCCCAAAAGACTCAGGCTCAGATTTAAAAAGCCAATAACGCATCACAGCTTCCCCCAAATAAAAAAGCCAACGCATATGCGTTGGCTTTTAGTCGCTAAACAACTACTTCATAGAGTCAAAGAATTCATCGTTTGTTTTTGTACCAACCATCTTATCAATAATAAACTCAATTGCATTTTCTTCCATTGGTTGAGTTAACTTACGTAAGATATGAATCTTCTTCAGTTTTTTGCTATCAACAATCTTCTCTTCACGGCGCGTACCACTGCGGCTAACATAAATCGCAGGGAAAATTTGTTTCTGTGCAATACGTCTATCCAAATGGATTTCCATATTACCCGTACCTTTAAATTCTTCGTAAATGACATCATCCATCTTAGAACCAGTTTCAACTAACGCCGTTGCAATAATAGTCAAACTACCACCTTCCTCGATATTACGAGCAGCACCAAAGAAACGCTTAGGACGTTGCAATGCATTCGCATCCACACCACCTGTTAATACCTTACCAGATGCAGGCACCACTGTATTGTAAGCACGCGCCAAACGAGTAATCGAATCTAATAAAATAACCACATCACGCTTGTGCTCAACTAGGCGCTTAGCTTTTTCAATCACCATTTCGGCTACTTGTACGTGACGATTAGCAGGCTCATCAAAGGTACTAGCAATCACCTCACCCTTCACAGAACGAGACATTTCAGTGACCTCTTCAGGACGCTCATCAATAAGCAATACAATGAGATGACATTCAGGATGGTTATGTGCAATCGAATGAGCAATATTTTGTAGCATCATCGTTTTACCTGCTTTCGGAGGAGAAACGATTAAACCACGCTGCCCTTTACCAAACGGAGCAAATAGATCAATGACACGAGCGGTAATATCTTCTGTACTACCATTACCACACTCCATTGTTAACTGCTTATCAGCAAACAAAGGCGTTAAATTTTCGAATAATACTTTATTCTTTGCATTTTCTGGTGCTTCAAAATTAATTGCATCCACTTTTAATAAAGCAAAATAACGTTCGCCCTCTTTTGGTGGACGAATTTTGCCAGAAATGGTATCACCAGTGCGCAAGTTAAAACGTCTGATCTGGCTAGGAGAAACATAAATATCATCAGGACCTGCTAAATATGAACCTTCTGCTGAGCGTAGAAAGCCAAAACCATCTTGTAAAATTTCTAGAACACCGTCACCGTAAATCTCTTCACCACGCTTTGCATGTTCTTTCAAAATCGTAAAAATGATGTCTTGCTTTCGTGAGCGGGCCATGTTCTCTAGCCCATAAGTGTCAGCTAATGAAACTAATTCAGCTGCACTTTTCTTTTTAAGCTCAGTTAAATTCATTGATGTAAAATCCTAAATAAATAAAAGATTGGTTGATCTGGACTTTTGCTTTCACCAGAGAGGTTAAATCAACAGTTACCTGTTGGCAGAATTCTAAGGGGATGAGAAAAGGCCAGTAATGCCAGATAGCCGCACAATTAAAACTTTAATGGAATTGGAAACGAAAAAAGGGGCTATCTCTGGAACTAAAAATAACACTAAACAAACAGAATAGCTAGCTTTATATATGCATATAGCCTGGCCAACAGAGAAAAAAGTAGTCCAGGCTAAAATACCTTGTTTCTTAAGGCAGCACGACAACACTACCCTAGATATTATTATCAATAAAGCTAATTAAATCGCTTTTGCTCAGCAAACCAACATGAGTGGCTTGAACTTGACCATCTTTGAATAAAATCAATGTTGGGATACCACGCACACCAAACTTTGGTGCAGTCAATGGATTACTATCGACATCTAATTTCATAATTTTTAACTTATCCGCATAATGCGTAGATACTTCTTCTAAAATAGGTGCTATCGCCTTACATGGATTACACCAAGCAGCCCAAAAATCAACCAGCACGGGCGTTGTTGATTGGATAACATCTTTATCAAAGGAATCATCTGTAATCGCTTGCAAATGGGTGCTCATGGTTTTTACCTTTTCTATATGGTTGATACTTCTATTTTATATGGTCATTTATTACTAACATTCAAGGCCGGCTCTCGTACAGGCAGCAATAACAAGGCTCCGATCATAAAAAAGACCAAAATAGTTGCCATGCCAACTCGCTGACTATGAAAGGTTAAGGTCATGATACCAAGCAACCATGGACCAATGAAAGCAGTAATCTTACCGGATAATGCATAAAGCCCAAACATTTCGGTCGACGTTTCTTCTGGAATCAAGCGCACCATAAGTGAACGGCTAGCTGCTTGCACAGGGCCAACAAAAATACATAAAATTGAGGCAACACCCCAAAAATAATACTTATCTGTCATGAATAGAATAGGGATAGCAAGACCCGTTAAGCACCCCAATGAAATTAAAATAGTTGCCTTTGAACCTAGCGCATCATCCATCCAACCTAAAGCGATTGCACCAATACCTGCAGCTATATTCATCGTAATACCTAGCAACAAAACCTCTTGAAAATTAAGGCCGTAAGTACCCGCCGCATAAATACCGCCAAAAACAAATAATGTATTTAAACCATCGGCATAAATCATATGAGCAACCAAATAGAGAAAAATATTTTTTTCTTTTGGTAAACGCTTCAAGGTGGTTAATAACTCTTTCCAACCTAACTTGACAGCCTTGGACAAGCCGACCGATGCAGAAGGAATTGGTTTAACAATGAGAAAGAAAGGCAGTGCAAACAAAAAATACCAGGAAGCCGCAAATGGTCCACAAATGCGAACATCAGCTAAGGTCGCTGTATCAAAGCCAAACACATTCAAACGAACAAATAAAACCAATGCAAGCGTTAATGCTAAGATGCCGCCCAGATATCCACTACCCCACCCCCAGCCAGATACTCTACCCAGAATAGCTCTCGGTGCCAAATGCACTAAAAATGCATTATAAAATACTAATGCAACCTCCAAACCAACCGTGCCAACCACAACACAACTTAAGGTAAAATAAACAGCGCTGGTATTGGGGTAAGCGAACCACAGCAATGCTGTACTAATAACACACATCATGGTCAGAAAAAACAACCAGCGCTTATGATGGCCGCTGTGATCAGCTATTGCACCAACCAGTGGACTGGTTAATGCAATAATCAAACCAGCCAGTGACGTTGCATTAGCCCACTGGTAAGTGCCCACTATCGTATCTGCCGCTACTTTAGTTGTAAAATAAGTGGCAAAAATAAACGTTGTTACAATAATAGAGAATGAGGCACAAGCCCAGTCGTATAAACACCAGGCCACAATACTACTCTTAGATGCAGACTTAAACATGCCTATCCTTACTGATATTCTTTAGGCGCAACAGATGAAGCTACTGTTTGTGCCACAATAAAATCTAGCGAAGGCTCCTCTGAGTACCTACCAATGTCTGCTCGTACCTTATCGCGTAATGCAACAATATCTACCCACTCCGTCCCTTGCGGTTGAACTGGTGTACCCACTGTCACGGTGATCGTGCCTGGCTTCATTAATGCTTCACCACTACGCAAAATATAGCGATTACCAGACAAAGCAATAGGGCATATTGGTGTACTAGTTTCAGCGGCAGCCTTAAATGTACCCAATCTAAATGGACGCAACCCCGAGGTATAGCCAAATGTCCCCTCAGGGAAAATCATGACAGAATCTCCCTTTTTGATTGCGTCTGCAATTTGGTTTGTATCTTCCAGGCCTTTCGTCAGATCCAATCTATTCACGGCAATGAAATTCAATTTCTTTGCAATTGAACCAATAAGAGGTGCAGAAAATACTTCTTTTTTACCAATCAACCGGGTTCCAAGAGGTAAGATAGCAATCATTACCACTGCATCGATATAACTCATGTGATTTGCAGCAAAAATAACTGGCGATACCCGCGTTAAATTCTCAAGGCCTGTGTATTTGCGGCGACAGAAACTCACCAACAACATCAACCTTGCCCAACGGCGGCACCATACAGCGGCCCCAATAGGTGTCACCATTTTGACGATTGCCCACAAAGGCAACAAGGTAAATAAAGCCATTAAGGCCATATAGCAGGTATAAAAGAAACGGCCTATTTTCTTGATTGCTCGCGCGGCCTTATTAACACCCCACCCCAACCCTAGCTTGGCCACTTGCATCCATGGTGGCAGATGAAAGCGATGCAACTTGCCTTCAACATACATTGCTTTACAAGCTGAGCGTTGCAGCTTACCACTAGATGTTTTAGGAACTGTACGCGGTTCTACTAATTCAATATGATCCGGAACAATATCTAATACCGTAGAAACCGCATCATTAATGGCAGCACATAGCTGCTGATGCTTTTCTTTACCTTTTTCTTTCGTCTCTGCTACTACCACCAACTGCTCAGTACCACGGCGGTGATCGGTAACACCAAAAGCAGCAACACAACCCTGCCTAATACCAGGCACTGCCCCTACCAATTCTTCTATCTCAACTGGATACAAGTTACGACCAGCTTTAATAATTAAATCTTTACGACGACCAGTGATGAACACCTCACCATCAGCTTGGTAGGCTAAATCGCCAGAATCAAACCAGCCATCATGGAAAATTGCAGCCGTTGCTTCTGGATTATTATAGTAACCTTGCATCATAGAAGGCCCACGAAATTGCAGCCTACCAACGTGGCGAGGTGGCAACGTGTGATTATCGGCATTAGTAATGCGGATTTCATGTTTATCTAAAGGCATACCACAACTTAAAAATGCTAACCCATTCTTCTTATCAGTTGTTGGCTCTGCAAGGGAAGCTGCTTCAAATTGTTGACGATCTACATAGTCAACTCGGTAGCCGCGCCCTATTGGCGGAATGGCTAAGCCAACTGTACATTCTGCCAAACCATATACTGGTGTTAATGCATGCGCTTTTAAACCATATGGTGCAAACTTTTCCGCAAACAAATCTAGCGTACGTGGATATACTTTTTCTGCGCCATTTGCAGCCATGCGCCATGAGCTCAAATCTAAACCTTCAATCTTACCTGGCTCTATTTTTCGTACACAGAGATCATAAGCAAAATTAGGCGCCGCAGTCACCGTACCACGATGATAATGAATAGCCCATAACCAACGTTCTGGATGATTCAAGAATGTGAACGGTGTCAGCAAAACTAAAGGAATACCGTGGTATAAGCTGCCCAACCACGCACCAATCAATCCCATATCATGATAAAGAGGCAACCAGCTCACACATACATCGTCTGGTGTTACATTGATTGCCTTACCATATCCACGAATGTTAGATAATAAATTATCATGCGACAATAACACGCCCTTAGGATTAGAGGTACTACCTGACGTATATTGAATAAATGCTGATGTTGTACTATCCGGTTTAAATGCTTCTTCTAAAGGTAATGCCTCTGTATGCTGCATTAATTCATGCAAGGTCATGACTGTTTTCAGGCTAGGTACAAACCCTTTGAGAAGATGGCCTAACTTCTCAGCTTCTTCAAAGGTAATTAATATACGCACTTCAGCATTACTGAGAATATGCGCCTCAGTTTTTGCATAAGCTTCTAGCATGTGCATGCGAAAAGGTGGATAAATAGGAACGGGTATACCACCTGCCAATAAGACACCATAAAACGTGTAAAAAAACCCAGGGTGCGTTGGCAACATAATGGCAACCGTTTCACCTTCTTGCAAACCCAAATCTCTTAATGTTTTTGCGATACATAAAGAAGAGATTAATAATTGCTGATAGGTAACAGGCTCTTCATGCCCTTCTTCATGCTGAAAATATATATGAACCTTATTAGGAACCGCCCTAGCATACATTAACAAGATATCCAGTAATGTTTGTGCAGATAAAGGATCCACATTAACTTTCTCGCCGTGTGTGATCACTACTTCTTGCCTGGTTGTTTGCGTTATCCCAGGACTTGCATGCTCTAAATAATCGGCGATATCCTGCAAACTTTCAGCTTGCGCTAGCAAACGATCAGGGATAGTAACATCAAATGCTTTTTCAATACGATAAAACAGTTCTGAACGACCAAGACTATCTATCCCTAAATGGCGTTGCAAAGAGGCATCTAAGCGAATATCTCTATGTTTTGTTTCACCGGAATCTACTAACAACTTAGCAGTAATTGCGACTAGTTCTTGCTGAATATCTTGCTTGGCTAATGTAATCATAAACCTTTTCTATTCAATAATAATGAAGGCACTCGCCCCATTCTTCCCATGATCCCTGAAATAAAACGCCGCTTAAGCGGTGTTGTAATATCCAGGCCCACCATACCCAACTGAGCAGCGATACTAGCAAGTGGTGATTTCTGATCAAATACTTGAGAAATCCCATGCGACACACCGATACTCAGGTTTTGCTGTTTCTTAATATTTTCGCTAGCTGCGTGCAAATCTGCCACAGCTAGCGCTTGTTTTTTCTCTAATAGCATCTCGACTAAAATGGCTACTTCATATAATGCTAAATTAAATCCTTGCGCAGCAATAGGATGTAAAGTATGTGCTGCATTGCCAAGTAACATCACTCGCCCATCAACCGCCTGTTCTGCTTTCACCATACGTAACGGAAAAATGTGACGCTTGCTAATACCTTGTAAGCGACCTAGCCTGTACCCAAAACTATCTTGTAGTGTCGTTAGAAAATCATTTTCTGACAATGCCATCAGTGCATTAATACGAGATGTGCTCGCACTCCAGATAGTTGCACACTCCTGGTTAATAAGAGGTAACATAGCGATTGCACCATCTTGCTGAAAGCGTTCATAGGCAATCTGTTGATGAGGGCGAGCTAATGCTGTACGCGTCACTAATGCACTTTGTTCATAATCAAATAGATTCGTTTTAATATTCAGCAATGAGCGCACTGTAGAAAATGTACCATCAGCTGCAATAACAAAACGCCCAGTGATGACTTGCTCTTCAGCTTCCTGTTTAATGGTAAGCGTTACTATCTCAGCATCTTGCTTCAATGCCAACAAAGTAGCCGGTCGGTAAAGCGTTACATTATTAAGCAATAACAACTTTTCATTTAATGCACTTTCAATATAACGTGCAGGAATAACATGGCCTAAAGCAGAAAGATGGACATCTTCACGATTCAGTCTCACCGCACCAAAATGACCACTTCTTGAAACATGCACTTGATGAATAGGTGAAGCAAACGGTTGCAGCTCACGCCACAAATCGAGGTTATCTAAAAACTGACAACTACCCGCATTTAAAGCAAACAAGCGCGGATCGTCATTACTAGGCATGCGGGCGTCAACCAATGCAATATGTAGGCCTGATGCCTGCAATGCTGCAGCCAATCCTGCCCCCACTAAACCACCCCCAACAATGACGATATCGTAAGTCATCGTTATTTCGCCATCAGCGCTTCAATATCTTTCACAGACTTAGGAATAGCAGCACTTAATACCTCATGACCTGCATCAGTCACTAACACATTATCTTCAATACGCACACC
>CAYZRM010000030.1:10754-21326 GCA_964480845.1 uncultured Coxiellaceae bacterium
CCTGGCTTAATCGTTTTAATAGCTGCTAATTGTGATTCCAATACCAGCTCATAAATAGCCCGCTGCTCAGCGGTAAATTTGCCATTAGCAGGGAAAGTGCGGGTAATATCAGATGCATAATTTTCATACTCACAACCTGCATCAATCAAGACTAAATCACCATCAGCGATTTTTGCATTATTGTTAACATAATGCAGCACGCAGGTATTTGCGCCAGCACCCACAATCGCATTGTAAGCTTGAAAGCGAGCACCATTATTCATAAAAGTGTAAATTAATTCAGCTTCTAATTGGTATTCATACATGCCAGGCTGACATGCCTTCATTGCAGCAATATGTGCTTTAGCGGTGATATCGACTGCTTTCTGTGTAATAGCAATTTCCGCTTTACTCTTTAGCACTCGCATTTCATGGATCAGTGAACCTGCTTCTACAAATTTAGTAGGGCAAGGAATACCTCGACGAACGTTGGCTTTCACTTGATTGACCGCATTTAATAACACATCAGTCAAAGCAGCATTTTTTCCAATCGGATAATAAACCGTCTCTCTGCCTTTTAACATCTCAGGCAATACAGAAGATATGTCCTCGATTGGAAAAGATTGATCAGCTAAAAATTCCTTGCATGCCCCTTCTTGCCCAGCACGCGGACCATCCCAGATTTCACGATCCCGGTTGCGCACGCGATTAAACAAAATATATTCGCCTTCCTTACGCTTAGGTGCAATAACCAATACAGCTTCTGGCTCATTAAACCCGGTTAAGTAATAAAAATCACCGTCCTGGCGAAAAGCAAAATAAGAATCGCCATTTCGTAAATACTCACTCGCAGCAGGGATAATCATCAATCCGCCTGAACCAATTTGTTTCATCAATTCTTTACGGCGTTTTGCATATTCCGTCATTTTGAGCATATTCACCTCTTTAGTGCAGGGTTTTATCGCTTTCACGTTTCTCGCTGGCTTCTTGATAGATTAAGACAACAGATAAACGAACATATTCCACTAACTCAACATACGCTATCTCATCCTCTTCGTTAGAAATAGCTTCTTCATAATCCATTTGTGCCACTTCAATTAAGTCATTAATAGCCTCGGTAACATCACTAGGTTGACGATCTGTCAATGGAACATCAGCCATTTTCAACCCAGTTAAAAATCCTTGGCAAAATAAAGTCAGCGCTTCTGCCCGCCATGCTAAATCACTACCATCTGGTGGCAGCATGATTTGAAAATCAAATGAAAAATCCTGCAATTGCTGCGCAGTTACTTGATATAAAGTTTGCAAAACAGCGGTATTAGATGCTGAACCTTGGTTTGATACCCATTTATCCCAAGCAATATCACTATTCTGACCACCACAAAGTACACCGCACATTAAGCCATGAGCCTGTGCCGGATTTAATTTAAGGGTAGTTTCACTTAATGCTTGGCTTAATTCACTGTATTCAGGTAAAGAAATCTCTTTCATCGGTATGGACACCAGCGTAAAGTGGTCCATATTAACTAAAACGGTATGAGATGAAAAGCGAATGTCACTGCCTAAATTATGCGCTATTGTTGCCATGGATGAGAACGGCCTGATTGGCCGAGATAATCAGCTACCCTGGCACCTACCTGCTGATCTAAAACACTTCAAAGAAATAACAACAGGCAACCCTATCATTATGGGACGCAAGACCTACGAATCAATAGGCAAACCGCTACCGAATAGAACAAATATTGTTATCACAAAAGATACTGATTATGTAGCACCTGGCTGTCTTGTGGTGACCACGACTGAAGAAGCCATTCACCAAGCAACCATCCATGCTACAGAAAATATCTTCATCATTGGTGGCGCTACCATCTATCAGCAGATGATGGACAGACTAGATTATCTTTACCTAACAATAGTACATCACACGTTTGAAGGTGATACTTATCTCACTGGACTCAATCTAAGGCACTGGAAAGAAATAGGCCGCACACACCACGAAGCGGACGAAAACAATGCATGGAGCTACAGCTTCATTCAATATGAACATATTC
This sequence comes from uncultured Coxiellaceae bacterium, assembly GCA_964480845.1. Lineage (GTDB taxonomy): Bacteria > Pseudomonadota > Gammaproteobacteria > DSM-16500 > DSM-16500 > Aquicella. The sequence continues at coordinate 12,785 of CAYZRM010000030.1, forward strand.
CACCAGTGAGATAAAACCCCATACTATAAAATGGTACATGCAGATTTACATCCAAAACGCTTAGGCATCTCTACATCTTCACCCTGCAGCAAGCCTTGGTGAGCCTCAACATCAGCAACAGCGGTATCTTTCCCGCATTTTTTACCTGCATACTGGAAAAAACCGATCCCTTTATTCACTGTACCACCCACCAAGCTACGAATAGGGGAATAAATTGCGGCCGCACCGGTGACAGCATAATAAGCACACATAACCCACATAATAGTGTTAGCCGCATGATCAGAAGCACGATTATGAATGCGCATATCATCCGCCATGGAAATAAGTGCAACCTTAGTATTTGAGCGCACAATTTCATTCAAATAAGATGATACTGCTAATGCAATGGATGCAGATAATACATCTTTGGCAATACCTAGTTTACTCATCTCACGATGGTGGCTAATCGTTTGGTGAGCATAACGCCAGACCCCATCAATTAAATCAATGGTATAGTTACCCATAAAATAAACATTGGGCACATTAGAGATTGCAGCCGCCACACCACACCCTGCCAATGCTGCAACATTAGTTAAACTCAGTATCTCTTTCACAGCCATTTGATCGCCACAAGTCTCAACAATCGCATTCAATAAAGCCAATGAATATCCCAAGCTAGGACTAATTATCCGACTCATCTTGGAATAATACTGAACCTCATCCCTCTCATTAAAGTAACCAGCAACACCAAAAAATGTTTCTTTGCCCTCTGTTGTCAAAGAAGTCAATGCCACGCCAGCAGCCAACACACCACCAGTAATCGTTGCGGCTGACGCTGGTATCTTTCGCAAAACAGGCCATGTTTCATTCTTAAGAATCATAGAATGATAAAAAAATTGGATATTGAAGTAAGTAGAAGCCGTATCAAATGCAGCTGCTAGTAACGCTACAGGTGTCACTGCTAATAATGAAAACAATCTTTTATGCTTAGGCCAAGCTTCCCAATGCTTTATTTTTTCAAGTACATTTGCAAGGCCTTTCACTTCAGCATAATCTTCTTTTAAGATCGCAATATCTGCTGCTATTTTTTCATAAAAAGCAGCCCTAGCATCGCCTGGCTCGCCCTGTGCAAACGCCATCAACGCATCATAGCTTGCTGCATTGTTATCGCCACCAACCCAACCATCTCTTAGTTTTAAAATAGACTCTAATAATTCATATAGGGAATAATTGATTTTGGGTAATGCTGCCTGGAGAAGGGCTTTAACCTCTAACATAGGATCTAAACTAGGATCGGCAGCTAACAACGCCAGCTTCACTTCGTTCGTTATTTCATAATAAAGATCATTTGGCAAAGACTGCCAGTTTTCAGGAAACTGGCGATGTTTCAATAAGAGAAAAAGCTCTTCAAACGCTTCTTGCGTTGTTGGCGCAGCCATCCCAGCACTGATGCCTCCCGTACTAATCGCTGACCCTGCCAGCAGAGGCACGCTCTTATACCCTTCTTGGTACATGCCTCTAAGCATTTCTGCGCCATCAGCAACACCAGTACAAGCAGAAGCGAAAACCGACATACCGGTTCCCGTATATTTAAAAAAATTTGATACACGACCAGGCGGATTAACCTGTGGTTCAAGCGCCATGATCGCTTCATCTTCCTCAGGTAAAAGAATATCTCTCGATACTGTCATGGCCACCACCTCTTTGCGTGTTTTAAATATGGGTAGCTATTCTAATCGATTCTGCTTAAGGATTTGTTAATATCGTCACTTTTTAACCACAAGAAACCCTGAACACCTGCCCATCTTCCAAGCGCATAGCTGTCAACTGATTACCCCAAACACAACCCGTATCTAGCGCAATAACATCAGGGAGGTCAGTTTTGCCATTCAATGCAGCCCAATGTCCAAATAAGATTTTTTCTTTTACTAACATACGATTAGGTAAATCAAACCAAGGGTATAGATCCGCTGGCTTATGGGCAATCTCACCCTTATAACGCAAGTCTAAACGCCCATCAGCATGACAAAAGCGCATACGGGTAAAGAAATTAGTAATACAGCGTAGGCGCTCAAAACCCACCAGATCATCACGCCATTGATCGGGCTGATTACCATACATGTGTTCAAAGAACGCGCCTGGCGCACTACTCCGCAAAGAAGCCTCAACCTCGAGCGCCAAACGACGTGCCTGCGCCACATCCCACAAAGGAGGAATACCTGCATGTGTCATCACACAATTCAGTTCTTGATCATAGGCTAATAAGGGGCGATAACGTAACCAATCAAGCAGACGCGCCCGATCTGGTGCATTTAGAATGGCATCAAGCGTATCACCAGGCTTAGATTGCGCAACCCCATAGGCTACAGCCAATAAATGCAAATCATGATTACCCAATACAATCTGATGCTGCTCGCTCAAATTTTCAAAAAACCGCAAAACCTCTAATGATTTTGGGCCACGGTTAACTAAGTCCCCGGTTATCCACAAACGATCTTTTGACTCATTAAATGCAATCAAACTAAGCAAGGATTGCAATTCATCATAACACCCCTGTATGTCACCAATCACATAATGACTCATGTCACTTGACCCAACTGCCAAGCAACATTAGCTAACTGAACAAATTCGTCAACAGATAGCGTTTCAGGTCGCCTATCAGAGTGAATACCAACGCTAGACCATGCATCATCATGCACTAGTCGCTTTAAGCTATTTCGTAATGTTTTACGACGCTGACCAAATGCCTCCTTCACTATCTGTGAAAAAAACACCTCATTCTTCGCAACAAAGGGCAATGTCTTATAAGGAATCATGCGTATAATACTAGAGGTGACCTTGGGCTGCGGATAAAATGCTGTTGGCGGCACATCAAATAAAACGGCCGACTGGCAGTAATACTGTGCCATCACACTTAAACGACCATAGTCATCACTACCTGGGCTGGCTGCTAAACGCTCTGCCACTTCTTTTTGCAACATAAACAACATATCAGAAATAATAGGCGCAAAAGAAAGAAGGTGGAAAATCAAGGGAGTAGAAATATTATACGGCAGATTACCAAATACGCGTAACAATCTGGCATCTTGTTTGATGCTAGCAAAATCAAAAAGCAACGCATCTGCTTCATGCACCGTTAAACTGCCTGCAGATCCAACACGCTCCTTTAAAGGAGGAATCAAATCCCTATCTAACTCAACCACCTCTAGCTGTTTTGCAATACGCAATACAGGCAAGGTAATTGCACCTTGGCCAGGGCCAATTTCAATCAAGTGATCTTCCGTTTTGGGCGCTAATGCACCAACAATATGATGAATAATGCCTTGATCTCGTAAGAAATTCTGTCCAAATCGTTTTCGTGGAATATGCTGCACAATTAATCTCTATATTTAACTAATGCTTTCTTCGCTGGCTCAAACCCTTTCGCAGCGGCTTTTTGCATCCATTGTAATGCCAATGCTTTATTTGGCTCAGTACCCAAGCCATGTAGATATAACAAACCTAAATTATATTGCGCACTAGCCAACCCATGATTAGCTGCTTTTTCATAATTAATGAAAGACTTCGTATAACTCTGACCAGTACCACGCCCAGCAGCATAAAGATACCCTAGCTCATTTTGTGCAAAAGCATCATCCCCTTTAGCTGCTTGATTAAAATAGGAAAACGCCTTGGCATCGTCTTGTGGTACACCACGACCTAACAAGTACCGCATACCCATTTCATTTTCAGAAACCGACTGAGAGTCTGTGGATGCCATATGTCTGCCAGTTGAACAACCTGCTAATAACATTGATAATCCTATCCATAAGATTAGTTTCTTAGTGAACATAACAAAGCCCCTGTATGATAGATTAATAAAAATTGATGGAGTAGGCAGGTGAATTATACACCGTTATTAACCGATTTATACCAATTCACCATGGCCTACGGCTATTGGCAACTCGGCATGCACGAGCAACAAGCCAATTTCCATCTATTTTTCAGAAAAAACCCCTTTCAAGGTCACTATGCACTTAGTTGCGGTCTTGGCTCTGTCATTGAATACTTAGAAAATTGGCGTTTTGATAACCAGCAATTAAGCTACCTAAGACAATTAACAAGTGCCGATGGCAGCCCACTCTTCTCTGATGCTTTTTTAGACTACCTAGAAGATCTGCGCTTTACTTGTGACATAGATGCTGTACCCGAAGGAACCTTAGTCTTTCCTCAACTACCTTTAATTCGCATACAAGGCCCACTCCTTCAATGCCAGCTCTTAGAAACACCACTGTTAACGCTACTCAATTTCCAAACACTGATTGCCACTAAAACATCTCGTGTATGCCTAGCAGCAGAAGGTGATCCTGTCATTGAGTTTGGAATGCGGCGCGCCCAAGGACCAGATGGTGCATTGTCTGCTAGCCGGGCAGCCTATATTGGTGGCTGCATTGGCACATCCAATACGTTAGCAGGAAAATTATATGATATACCTGTGCGTGGCACCCACGCTCACAGCTGGGTGACTGCCTTCCCTGACGAGGCCAGCGCATTTGCAGCTTACGCAAATGTCATGCCACACAATAGCATTTTATTAGTTGATACCTACAACACCATAACAGGCGTTAAACATGCGATAGAAACAGGTAGGGTATTGCGCGCAAAAGGACATGAGCTTTTAGGAATACGCCTCGATTCTGGAGACTTAGCTGCACTTAGCATTCAAGCAAGAGCATTATTGGATGAAGCAGGATTTGAAAACACCATGATACTTGCAAGCAACTCACTAGATGAATACGTGATTGCTGATTTAAAAAAACAAGGGGCAAAAATCTCCGCCTGGGGCGTGGGAACAAGTTTAGCAACAGCATCTGACCAACCTGCTTTAGATGGTGTTTATAAACTGTCTGCCTTACAAAACAAAGAAGGTATATGGGAAGATAAAATCAAACTCTCTGAACAAATTGCAAAAACATCTAATCCTGGTCGACAAGGTGTTAAACGATACTTAAAAAATCAGTTACCAGTACTTGATATTATCTATGATATTGAAGCTGGTGCTGAAAATGTTAATTGTGAACATGACAATGTAATTGACTTATTGGCTCCTATTTACCAAAAAGGAAAACTCGTTTATTGCCAACCATCTATTCATGCTATTCATGAACATGCCTTAGAAACAGTAAAGCAATTTTTATTAATGAAGCATGACGAAAAGCATAGTGTTGTATTAGATAAACATATTGCTACTATCAAACAGCAGTTAATAGAGAAATTAAAAACCACATAAACAACATAATGCATGGTTTTCTGTCCCCGCATAAAATCCTACTCTATGCATATCAGTTACATTCCTGGATGGCGCGATCAAGTCGCGCCACGACGAGGAGAGGAATAACTTGCACACATAGAGTGTGCATGAAATTGAGGATAGAGCCATTCTAAAGCAGAAAAAAGTCATCTCTCACGCTACTAGTTTAATGCCATGGAAAAACCTGGCTGCTGCCTGACGCTAAGTGTGATACTCACTTTAGCTGGATCAACCTCAGCAGGTGCAGCTTCCATTTTAAAATCAAATGATGTGATCAAATGCGCGATCATGACATAAAACTCGTAGGCAGCTGCTTGTCTTGCTGGACAGTAGCGCTTACTTTTAGTGAAGGCATCTAATGCGATTTGCTCTAGCTCTTGATCAATCTTACCACCCACATCAAAATAACGATCGGGATCAAAATGATGTGGCATCTTAAATTTCCTATCATCTTGTCGAGGAAAAACACTGAATATTGCAATCATACTTTTACCAGGTAATGACAAGCCTGAAATCTCTGCAGGATCTTTGCCATAACGTAACAACAACATCTCCGACAAAACTTGATCTGGCGTTTTTAAAACGGAGTTAAGTCTTAATGACTCTAGAAAGAAACGATAAAACAAACCACCTGTTAATCGATCATGGTCAATCTTCTCCTTAACGACATGGCCATTATCACTAACACAAAAATTTATCTCGCTTAAATAAGCACGTAGCCTTTCGAGCAAAACTGGATCTTTAGCCAGAGCACTCACACCACAAATGATAATATTATCCAGCATCTCTCCTGCAAAAACAGTGGCTGGCAATGTTCTAATATAAGGATGAGTAAGATAGTGCATCAATTCATCTTTAGTTATCTCACTTAAAAAGCCACAGACAATTTCTTTTTGTGTAAAATTAAAAGGATTATTTTCTTCACTACTTTTAGTATCGTAACCAGCAACTTCTAAACGTTGCAACTCATGCTTAATTTCTTCCTCTACCAGCTCAACAATAGATAAGGCAATTAAATCACCCTTATGACGATTACCACCGTCTGATTGGCCATACTGTCGCAGATAGCTAAGAATTTTATCTGCATTATCAATTAACATTTGTTGCGAAGAATTGATATATAAGTCTCTTGCTCTGCGATACTCACTTATCCAAGTAAAAAATTTAGAATAATAAGCCTGCTGCAACATCAGAAATATTTTTGCGCTGAAACTACCTGCTTGATTAGGCGTTGATTCCGTGAAAATAGCTAAAGCTTGGTTGAGCGCTTCTGGATATTCATCCACATGAAACAAATGCCTTACTAAACCAGCCCGTAGCGGAGCATGTACAAATGATTTTAACGTGTAAGTACCTTCTTTCAAGTAATCAGCAAGGGCTGCCTGCGTTGCCTCAATGCAATCTACATATTGCATTAAAACATTCTTAAATACGCCATGATAAGAACGACCTACACTTTGAACTTTATTATCGATAGGCTGATCACCAACAAAGAATGCCTCACCATCATTACCTCTACGACCTTGAGGTTGATCATCATAATAATTTAATATGGCCGCTGTTTGTTTAGGACTATCAGGTTTAACAAATGCTACACGGCCACCAACCAATCCAAAATCAGCAACAAAAGCACTGCCAGGTGCTAATGCTTTTACTTTCTCTAAAACATCCATGTTTTCCAAATCGCCTTGGAATATTTCTTTAACAGCCTTAGTTACACTATTCCATCCTCTGGCTATCATATTAGCTATCCTTGTTCTAATATATCTCCAATATTTTCCCTTAAATGCTCGGGGTTTAGTGTTCCAACAATAATACTACTAACACCTTTTTTATTTAAAACAAATGTTAAGTTTTCACTTGCAGGCAAGTGACCACTACCCAGCGCTTTTTTGATTAGCACGCCTTTATGCTTTTCATTTGCATAATCAATCACAGATACTTCATCTGTATAAGCCTTGTTATAAGTCACCATCACAACATCTGAGCAATCAACTGCCTTAAAACCACCACTGATTGTTTTGGTCGACATACCAAAAAAGCGAACTTTTCCAGCACGCTTTAGTGTTTCCAGTGTTAAAAATACTTGGTCTTGCTCAATGATTTTTTCATCGTCGCCATTAGAGTGTATTAATAAAAGATCAAGATAATCTGTTTTTAAATTTTTTAAACTTTGCTCTACGCTAGCAATAATCGCTTCTTTAGAAAAATCAAAAAAGGATTCGCCATTAACAAATGTTTCACCAGCCTTGGTAGCGATAATCCACTCTTGTCGCTGTCCCAGCAACAAGCTGCCTAAACGCTGCTCACTACTACCATAAGCAGGTGCTGTATCTAATAAATTAACACCTAGCTCTTTCGCCACACCAAGCAAGTTGGCAATAGCAGTATCCGTCGGCAACTCAAATGCAGTTGGATATTTCAATCCTTGGGTACGACCAAACTTGACGGTACCCAAACCAATCACACTGACATGGATACCTGTACTACCTAGTTCTCTCATTTGCAAAATGCAATCTCCCAAGCTGGTTGTGCTATCGCTGGTTTTTCCCAGGTATCAAGTGTACTAAGGTCACCTGTAGCAGGCTGAGTAGTGATCCTATTAATGATGTCGTCCGTTAAAGCTGGCGCCAATGCAAGCTTAGTTGGCCAAGCAATCATTATATTTTTAAATTGCTTAATACTGGCTGCTTCTGGTTTCAACCCATTTTTCTGTAACGGCTCTGCCCTATCAATATGCAAAGTTGAGAACTCAACTGCCTCAAAATCAAGCCAAGGGAATAAAGAGGTCAGCTCATCTTTTGCTGCTTTAATTTGTGCTGCCTGATCGCGCCCAACCCCCTCCTCAGCTAAAGCACCGCCCAAATACCACACCGTTTCGCCTGTTGCTAAATAATGTGTGGTGATCGTCAAACGCGGCCTAGCACCAAACCCCAAACAGTGAGCATATACCGCATAGTGGAAAGGTAACTTAGCCATCACCATATGCAAAGGACGTTTCTGCATCGCAATGTTAGGCTGATTAATTTTATCTATTACAACTGCATTCCCAGCACCTGCTGTAAAAACAAATTGTTTAGCTTGCAACTTGATGGTTTTATTATTTTGCTGCAACATCACAAAAGATAAGCCATCTTCATTTAATACTAAATTATCTGCCGATAATTCATCAATTTTAAAAATGCTATCCCTGTATTTTTCCACCAGCACACTGACCAACTGAGGCACATCAATTACTATTTCATCTAAAGCATAAACATTGCCCTTAAATTT
>CAYZRM010000031.1:0-1898 GCA_964480845.1 uncultured Coxiellaceae bacterium
ACTAGATGAGAAATATCTAAAATATCTTTAAAACGGTGCCAGCTAGTGAAGCTTAAAAAAGCATCTAGCCCAATAAATAAACACAATGGTGTGTCTGGCATTTCTTCCCGCATGTCTAATAGGGTATCGATAGTATACGAGGGGTTTTTACGTTTGATTTCTCTATCGTCGGCTACTAGCACGGGTTCATTCATGACCGCACATTCGACCATGGCCAAGCGCTGAGCGGGCGAGGCAACGGGCATTTTACGGTGAACAGGCTGATAGCAGGGGATTAAATGCACTTTTGCCAAGTCTAGGGTGTCATATAGCTCCAATGCCATACGCAGGTGGCCCATGTGGATAGGATCGAATGTACCGCCTAAGATGCCTATAGCTTTGTGTGTTTGGTGCATTGATGTTCTCGTTTTAGGTCTAGCTAATTAATTATACCTGATATTAAGCGTAGCTCGCATGACTGGCTACGTAATCCTTAGGCAAAGCATTTGCAATCCAGCCCAAGGGTTTCCTGGCATGATACCTTTTATAGTTTTATCAATTTCATGCGCATGTGTTAAATGTTGCCAGCAATCTTTTTCTGTGTATTTGCGTAAGAATTGTTTGATGCCTGTCTGGCGTTTAGCAAAGATACGATTTTTTTGCATCACTGCTTCGATATTAAGCCCAGTTTTTAATTGCTGTGCCATATCTGCTAATAGCCTCAGCTCACGGGTAATTGCCCATAACACTAAGACAGCCTCTGTTCCTTCATTTTTCAGAGACTCAATAATATGTAATGCTTTGGTCTTATTTCCAGCAATTAAGTGCTCGACCAAATCAAATACAGTAAAGCGACTTTCATTGGTTAATATGCTTTGAATGAGGGGAGCATCTATGGTGTTATCTGCTTTTAGCAGATAGATTTTTTCAATCGCTTGTGCAGCGGCTATTAGATTTCCTTCAACATAGTCCGCTAATAAATTAGCAGCATCTGTTGTGAACGTTAATTTGTATTTTTTACCGCGGGTGATAATCCATTGTGGTAATTGATCACGCGGGATGGGCCAGATAGCAACAACTATCCCTGCTTTTTCCAGCGATTTATACCAGGCGCTACGTGTTATTTTGTCGTCTAGTTTGCCTATATCAATAATAACAATGTTATCTTCAACTAGCTTTTCACCATATGATTGCAAAATGGTAGCAGCACTTTTATTAGGCGTTATTTCTCTGAAATCTAATTCAATGATGCGTTTTTCAGCCATTAATGAATTGGCATATAGTAAGGAGTGTAATTGTTCCCAATCAAAACCAGCTTCTGGGGTAATGCGTAAACGTTCAGTATGTCCTGCTAATTTTGCATTTTTGCGTATTAGTTGTATGGCATCTTGTTTTAGCAGCGGTTCATCGCCACTAATAATGTAAATGCTAGCTAATTGATTCTTTAAATGCTGTTCTAGCTGAAAATACGTTAGTTTCATGGTTTAGTGGCTCGGCATAGCTTTGTTAACCATAGCGGTGACTTCTTGAGAGGCTATGCGATTCATAATACTAAATGCCAGGGTGCGCCGCATTTGCTGATAGAATAAATTTGACTCGTTACTGGTGCCTAGAATTTGATTAGACTGAATGGTGATATAGCGTTGTTCTGTTAGGCTGACGGCTGGCATGATAATGCTGCCACTGCTATCAGTAATAGCAAACGAAACCGTTACTTTCAGTGCATATTGGCGAGTTTGTTGTGTGCCACTGACACTTAATAATTCTTGGCTGTTATCATCTTGCATAATGACGAGTACAGTTTGTGCTTCTTTAGCTGATGACACTAGGCGTACATGCGATAATTTTAGATTTTGTTCTAGCTGATGTGCAAGAATGCCATAGGGATCAGGTGTATCTAGGTACATCGTTTGCAAGGG
>CAYZRM010000031.1:1998-5020 GCA_964480845.1 uncultured Coxiellaceae bacterium
TGCATCGACGCGTATTTTGCCACGCATTTTCCCATTTACCTGCACAACTAATTCGATCGTATCGACCTTAAAAGTGATGTTTGCGCATTTAGGCCAGGGTGCCGTTAAGATAATGCCCTCATAGTCTAAATCTAACCATAATTGGTGCGTTATATGAGGGGTAATAGGTGCCAATAAGCGCAAGAGTATGCTAAAGCACTTATGAACAATGACGTCATATATATCTTGGTGTTGGCTATCACTAGAGGGTACAAGCTTGGTTAATAAATTAAGAATTTTCATACAACCAGAGACAACGGTGTTGAATTGTTGTCTTTCATAATCAAAACGAATTTGATCTAAGATATGGTAGATCTGTCTGAAAATATCAACTTGGGCAGGATCGGCATTCTCTAGGATGCTTGCACTAAAACTTTCAGTGTTTTTAGTACGATTCTGTTTACGTATGGTTTCTTGATGTTCATGAGCGTATGCCCATACACGCTTTAAGAAGCGATGCGCACCTTCAACGCCACTATCAGACCACTCTAAGCTTTGTTCTGGTGGGGAAGCAAACATAATAAACAAACGAACTGTGTCAGCGCCGTAACGTTCAATTAGTGGTTGTGGGTCAACAACATTCCCAACGGATTTCGACATTTTAACGCCGTTATTTAATACCATGCCTTGTGTTAGCAAGCGAGTGAAAGGTTCATCGCTATTGACCAGGCCTTCATCACGCATTAATTTATGGAAGAAACGTGCATATAGCAAATGCAATACGGCATGTTCAACGCCACCAACGTATTGATCTACTGGTAGCCAATAATTTGCTCGGCCATCTAACATTGCTTTGGTTTGCTTTTTGCAAGCTAAGCGTGCGTAGTACCAGGAAGATTCTACAAACGTATCAAAGGTATCTGTTTCCCGTTCAGCTGGTCCATCGCAGTTTGGACAAGTAACATTTAAGAAAGAAGGCATGGATTTTAACGGTGAGCTAACACCAGAAAATTCTACCTCTTCTGGCAGTATAACCGGCAAATCTTTTTCTGGTACAGGAACAACGCCACAGCTTTTGCAATTGATCATGGGGATAGGTGTGCCCCAATAACGTTGACGTGAGACGCCCCAGTCACGTAAACGATAATTAACTTTACGCACACCTTTACCTTGTTCTGATAAAGTGTTGGCTATTGCATCAAATGCCGCTTCTGATGTTAGACCATTGTAGTTGTCAGAGTTGATGAGGACACCTAGTCCGGTTAAGGCACTATGCTGACTATCCCAATCTTTGCCTGGTTGCTCCACTACTTGCTTGATGGGTAATTTAAATTGTTGAGCAAATTCATAGTCGCGTTGATCATGAGCTGGCACGGCCATTAGCGCACCAGAACCATATTCCATCAAAACAAAATTGGCTGTCCAAACAGGGATGGTTTCACCAGTTAATGGGTTGCGAGCCATGATACCAAGCGGCATGCCACGCTTTTCCATCGTTGCTATATCTGCTTCGGCCGTTTTTGTATTGCGACAAGATTCAATAAAGGCGTGTAGCTCAGGATTACTTTCTGCTAATTGTTTGGTGAGTGGATGTTGAGGCGCGAGTGCGATATAAGTCACCCCAAATAATGTATCTGGGCGGGTGGTGAAAACGGTGATGTTGCCATGCCCTTCTAATTCAAATGTAATTTCCAGGCCTTCAGAGCGACCTATCCAATTACGTTGCATGGTTTTAACTTGTTCTGGCCAGTTGTCTAGCTTGTCTAAATCATCTAGTAGTTGCTGGGAGTAATCAGTAATTTTTAAAAACCACTGTGCAATTTCACGACGTTCAACGAGTGCACCAGAGCGCCAACCGCGTCCATCAACAACTTGTTCATTCGCTAATACGGTTTGGTCAACAGGGTCCCAATTTACTTCGGCATTACGCTTATATACTAACCCTTTTTCATATAGTCGAATAAAAAACCATTGTTCCCAACGATAATACTCAGGGTCGCATGTTGCAATTTCACGGCTCCAATCGTAAGCAAAGCCCATTTGCATCATCTGGTCGCGCATGTTTTCAATGTTTTTCTTGGTCCAGTCAGCAGGAGGGATTTTGTGTTTGATCGCTGCATTTTCTGCGGGTAAGCCAAATGCGTCCCAGCTCATAGGTTGTAGTACATTTTTGCCTAACATGTATTGATAGCGTGAAATAACATCGCCTATGGTGTAATTACGCACATGCCCCATGTGCAAGCTGCCACTAGGGTAGGGCATCATGGATAAGCAATAGAATTTTTCTTGGTTGATATCTTCAACTGCCTGAAATGAGTTTTTTTCTTGCCAGTATTTTTGCGCGGTGCTTTCAATGGTTTGTGGCTGATACAGTTCTTGCATTTTTTATCTCGCTAACACGATTAAGTTAAGAAGTTACTTGGGTTTGATTAGGGTTTGCTATCTTATTTTTTATTCGTCTACCAGAGATCAATAAAATAATAATAAATAGGGTAATAGGATTAGAGCCATAGCTCATCCAAGGTGTTAAGCCTGTCATTGGTTGTATACTGCCATTGAGTACACCTGCTTCATAAGCTGGTAGTGCTTTGATAACCTTGCCTTTCGCCGTAATGATAGCAGTAATGCCATCATTCCCAACAAATAACCCGGGACGATTCAGTTCAATAGAGCGCATTTCAGCAATTTGTAAATGTTGCGCTTGTGCAATTGATCTGCCAAACCATGCATCATTGGTGACAGTGAGTAACACACTGTTGTCTTTGCCGTTCATGCCAGGATTAACTAGTTCAGGGAAGGCAACTTCAAAGCAAATAGAAGTAATCAGCGTGACATCATTAACCTTGAGGAGTGAGCGCTCTTGTTTATTGTCTTCTACTAAATTAGAGGTAGGTATTTGAAAATAATTTAAGACTGGATTTAGCCATTTACTTAAAGGTGTATATTCACCAAAAGGGACAAGGTGGCGTTTAATGTAGATGGAGCTATCTGGATGTTGGTTGGGCCCTAGGCTAATAACAGCATTGTAGTAAGTGTTGTTTCC
>CAYZRM010000031.1:5120-11631 GCA_964480845.1 uncultured Coxiellaceae bacterium
CTGGATGTTGGTTGGGCCCTAGGCTAATAACAGCATTGTAGTAAGTGTTGTTTCCCGCTTCTATCGGTAGGCCGAGGATTAAATGAGCTTGCGCATGGTGCACTTTTTCACTCATATAATTAATAAAATCTTGCGCATCTTGTAGTGTCATGGGAACGGCTGATTCAGGCCAAATAATCAGCTGATCTTTTTTTAATAGTGGCTCTGTCAGCGTTTCGTACGTGTCTAGGGACTCTTGCAAGTGTTCAGGGGACCATTTAATAGATTGTGGAATATTGCCTTGTACTAGGCTGACAGCAATAGGGTGGCCAGTAGGTAGCGTCCATTTGATGGTATTAATGGCAGTACCTGCAATCCAAATGATGGCAAGACTTAGGCAGCCTAGAATCAGTTGGCGATACTGTTTATGACGCCAAGATAGTAATGCTTGTAATAATAGTCCACCAGTCATTAAGGTAAATAGTGAGACGCCGTAAACACCAAACAAAGGTGCATAGCCTTTTAAGGGTGAGTGTGTTTGGCTGTAACCAAGAATAAGCCAAGGAAAGCCAGTAAAAAGCCAACTTCTAGCAATTTCAGAGATCACCCAGATGGCTGGAAAGGCATAGGCAGTTTTGGCTAGATTGGTGGTTGGAAAATAACGATTTGTAAAGTAGCAGGCACTAGCAGGGAATAGTCCCATGAAAAATGCTAGGCTGATCGTAATTGCCGCTGCTGCTATGCTAGGTAGATCACCCATAAAATGCATGCTGTGGTAAATCCAATAGACGCCGCTGCAGAAAAGACCAACGCCTACACTCCAGCCTAACCAGAATGCTTGTTTTGGAGATTGGTTGTTCATTAATAAAAGCAGGCCAATAGGTGCTAGGAAGGCAACGGGAAATGCCCCAAATGGCGCAAAGGAAAGTGTCAGTGAAACACCCAGTAGTAATGCCCAGCAGATAGGCGAATAACGGCGTAGCTGTATATTAATCATACGAATTTTAGTGTCCGTCTAAGGAAGTGGAAAGTGTACAGGAGTTGAAAGAGGGCTGGCAACTTCCTCTTGAGTTAATACCTGCTTTTTGCTACTGTGCGGTTCGATTTTTCTAGCAGGCTTGCCCTGAATTTGAACACCAGACGAGTGGATATAAGGAATATTTCATGCAACTCAAGTTAAAGCCCCTTATTGCTTTATGTTTAAGCACATTGATTGCTTCTCCTGTATTTGCCGCAGAGACCGCTTCTGTTGAAGCGCAAATTGCAGCATTACAAAAACAAGTTGATGCACTAAAAACACAGGTATCTAGTAGTCAGAAAGTATCTACGACTAATAAGCCAGTGAAACCTTATCCAACGCCTTCTGCTGCACATATGGATGGCACTGATAAGCCGACTAGTTTTACACGTAAGCAGTTAACTTCCCTGGCTAGTCAGCAAAGAGAATTCTTACCATTTGATCTTGATGTGCCAGGACAGGCTTTTGTTTCCACAGGTCCTTATGTGGGTGTGCCTTTGCAGTTTTCTGGTGCTAACTTAGTGGTGAATAGCCCTAGTGTTAATACAGATGCTCAGTTGCTAGGTATTCGTAAATCCATTCATGAACAGCTGATGGCTATGGGCGGAGAAATTTTTCAAGAACCATATCACTCCCATTTATTATTAAGTGGTGTGGTAGAAGCGCAAGCAGGCTATAACAACCCAGGCGGTTCTCCTAGCACGACAGATATTGATATTACCAATGTCTCGCTAGATGCTTTCTTCATGGGTCCTAGTAGTTGGACCTTAGGGTTTATTGAGTTTAGTTACGATGGTAATAGCCCTGTTAATAGTGTTTATACGTCTAATAACGATTTCCGTACCTCTAATTCCCGGGTGTATATAAATAAAGCGTTCATAACGTTAGGCAATTTTGAAAAGACACCACTTTATGCGACTGCAGGTCAGATATATGTGCCATTTGGTGTGTATTCTTCTGTCATGGTAAGCGACATGTTAAGTAAATTACTTGGGCGTACAAAGGCGCGCGCAGTGGAAATTGGTTACATGCCACAAACCAAAACAACACTTTATGGTTCTGCATTTGTCTTCCGTGGCGATAGCCATGCAAATTCAGTCGCTAAAGTGAGAAATGGCGGTATCAACCTTGGCTACAAATATAATTTTGGCTATTTCGTTGGTAATATTGGCGCAGGCTATATGGCTAACTTGGCTGATTCTGTTGGTATGCAGGTAACAGGCTTTAATCAAAATGAACAATTAATGCATACCGTACCTGCATATGATCTAAGAGCTGTATTGAGCTTTGGTGAGCATGTGGATGTGATTGGTGAATATGTATTCGCAGGTAAATCATTTAATCCTGACGATATGTCTTATAATAATAGTGGTGCTAAGCCTTGGGCGTTTGATACTGAGTTATCATATTCTTTCATGATGCTTGATAATAAACCAAGTAACGTGGGTATTGGTTATGCAGCGAGTGGCCAAGCATTAGCCATGGGTATTCCTACTCGTCGTTATAATGTGGTGTTCAATACTTCGATTTGGCGCAATACTATCCAAAGTCTTGAATTCCGTCACGACAGAATGTATGCAGCTAGCAATACAGGTACTATTGCTGGTACATCACCAGTTGTGATGCAGACTGGCAAAGGTGATAATGCAGTGACAGCTCAGTTTGATTATTACTTCTAGGTAAGTGAAGCGGCCTGACATGGTTTGTTAGGCCGTTTATTATGCAAGTTGCCTATATTTTTCCCTACCTCTACTTTTTACCTCAAAAATATGTATAATGGGGCGTTAATTTTAACTAGCAAAATAAAAATGCGAGGAAAATTAACGTGATACGTCTAGCCCAAGCCGATGTTGCTCTTACTTTTGACGATGTGCTCCTCCAGCCTGGAGAATCTTCTGTTTTACCCAAAGATGTTAGTTTGAAAACCCGATTAACCCGTGATATTACCCTTAACATTCCTTTATTGTCTGCTGCAATGGATACTGTGACAGAAGCCCGCCTTGCCATTGCCATGGCGCAAGAAGGTGGTATGGGGATTATCCATAAGAATATGTCTATTGCTGAACAAGCAGCACAAGTACACAAAGTAAAGAAGTTCGAGAGTGGTGTGGTAAAAGATCCTATTACGGTGACGCCGCAGACAACGGTGCGCGATGTATTAGAGTTTGGCAAGCGTTATAACTTTCATGCCTTTCCAGTGGTAGAAGCTAATCAGCAGTTAGTCGGTATTGTGACTAGTCGCGACCTGCGTTTTGAGAAAAATTTAGATCAACCTGTTAGTAATTTAATGACACCTAAAAATCGTTTAGTGACCGTTGGAGAGGGTGCTCCGCGCAGTATGGTTGAAATGCTTTTGCAGAAGCATCGTATCGAGAAAGTCTTGGTAGTGAATGATTCTTATGAATTGCAAGGCATGGTGACTGTGAATGATATTTTGAAACAGCAAGCAAAGCCCTTGGCTTGTAAAGATAGTATGGGTCAGTTAAGAGTGGGTGCTGCTGTTGGTACAGGTTTTGATACGGAAGAGCGCGTGGCAGCCTTGGTTGCAGCGGGTGTGGATGTCATTATTGTTGATACGGCCCATGGTCATTCTAAAAATGTCGTAGAGTGTGTTAGTTGGATAAAGAAAACTTACCCACATGTGGCAGTGATTGGGGGTAATATTGCAACAGCTGATGCAGCAAAAGCCTTAGCAGATGCAGGTGCTGATGCAGTGAAGGTGGGGATAGGGCCGGGCTCAATTTGTACTACTCGTATCGTAACGGGTGTAGGTGTGCCGCAAATCACGGCTATTTCTAATGTGTACGATGCATTAGCATCGACTGATGTTGGTATTATTGCGGATGGTGGTATTCGGTATTCAGGCGATATTTGTAAGGCATTAGCTGCTGGTGCATCAGTTGTGATGGCGGGTGGTTTATTTGCAGGTACTGAAGAAGCGCCAGGCGAGGTGGAATTATTCCAGGGACGTTCTTATAAGTCTTATCGTGGTATGGGTTCTTTGGGCGCAATGTCACAACGTCATGGCTCGAGTGATCGTTATTTCCAGGCATCTTCAGAAACAGAAAAATTAGTTCCAGAGGGAATTGAAGGTCGTGTGCCTTATAAAGGTAGTTTAATCGCCATTGTAAATCAGTTGATGGGCGGTTTGCGTTCTGGCATGGGTTATACCGGTAGTCCTGATATTGAAGCAATGCGCACTAAAACTGAATTTGTTCGTATCACTGCTTCTGGTGTTAGAGAAAGTCACGTGCATGATGTGCATATTACCAAAGAAGCACCTAACTATCACATCGATGAGAAATATTGATTATGAAAAATATACATGCTGAACGAATTTTAGTATTAGATTTTGGTTCCCAATATTCTCAATTGATCGCACGGCGTTTGCGTGAATGCGGCGTATATTCAGAATTGCATCCTGCCACATTAACGAATGAGCAGATAGAAGCATTTTCACCAACAGGCATTATTTTATCAGGCGGTCCTGAAACAGTCACAGCAGAAACAACGCCACGGGCACCTAGTATGGTGTTTGAACTGGGTTGTCCTGTGCTGGGTATTTGTTATGGTATGCAAACCATGGCAGTGCAATTGGGTGGAAAAGTAGAAAGTGGCCATCATAGAGAGTTTGGTTATGCTAAGGTGGCTGTGTTAGCGGAGTCGATGTTGTTCCGTGATATGGCAGATCATATTGCTGATGGCGTGTCTTATTTGGATGTTTGGATGAGTCATGGTGATCAGGTGAGTCAAGTGCCGGCAGGCTTCGATGTCATTGCAGGCACGGCAAATTGCCCTATTGCCGGCATGGCAGATAATGAAAAACGTTTTTATGGTGTGCAATTTCATCCGGAAGTACTACATACCCCACAAGGCCAACGCATGATAGAGCGTTTCGTGTTTGATATTTGTGGTTGCCATCCTAGCTGGACATCTGAAAATATTATCCAAGAGCAGATAGAGGCTATTCGCAAGAAAGTAGGCGATGAACAAGTTCTCCTAGGGTTGTCTGGCGGTGTTGATTCATCTGTTGCGGCACTTTTGTTGCATAAGGCGATAGGCAATCAATTGGTCTGCGTATTTGTTGATACAGGGTTGCTGCGATTAAATGAAGCAGAGCAGGTAAAAGAGATTTTCGCAAAAAATTTCGGTATGCGGTTGATTTGTGTGGATGCAAAAGAGCGTTTTTATCAGGCATTAGCTAATGAAAGTGATCCCGAGGCAAAACGTAAAATTATCGGTAGAACCTTTGTTGAAGTCTTTGACGAAGAAGCTGCAAACATGCCGGAAGTAAAATGGTTAGCGCAAGGAACCATTTATTCTGATGTTATTGAGTCTGCCGCAACCGGTGCTGGTGGTGCGCATGTGATAAAATCACACCATAATGTGGGTGGGTTGCCTAAAGAAATGAAGCTCAAGTTGTTGGAGCCTTTGCGTGAACTGTTTAAAGATGAGGTGCGTAAGATCGGTTTAGAGCTAGGATTGGCTAGTGAATTGATTAATCGTCATCCCTTCCCTGGTCCTGGTTTGGGGGTGCGGATTTTAGGCGAAGTGAAGCAAGAATACGTTAATAAATTGCGCCTTGCTGATGCTATTTTTGTTGAAGAGCTTTATCATGCCAACCTTTATCATCAAGTGAGTCAGGCATTTGCTGTTTTCTTGCCAATTAAGTCAGTTGGCGTGATAGGTGATGCACGTCAATATGATCACGTGATTGCCTTGCGTGCAGTCGAAACGGTTGATTTTATGACAGCACATTGGGCGCATTTGCCTTATGATTTTTTAGGTAAGGTTTCTAATCGTATTATTAATGAAGTGCCTGGTATCTCTCGTGTTGTTTACGATATTTCTGGCAAGCCACCTGCCACCATTGAGTGGGAATAATGATGCTACCCCAAGATGAGATATTCATGCAGCGTGCAATTGAGTTGGCAGAGCAGGCTGCTTTAGCGGGAGAAGTGCCTGTTGGTGCGGTAGTGGTATTAAATAATGAAATCATAGGCGAGGGTAGCAATAGACCTATTGCTACTAACGATCCTTCTGCTCATGCTGAGATGATTGCGCTGCGTCAGGCAGGTGCGGAAATAGGTAATTACCGACTCTTGAATACAACTTTGTATGTTACGTTAGAGCCTTGCATGATGTGTGCTGGTGCAATGGTGCATGCACGGGTAAGCCGTCTTGTTTATGGAGCATATGATCATAAGTCAGGCGCGGTGCAGACTAAGGCTTGCTTGCTTGATCAAGCATTTCTGAATCATAAAATTAGCCATGTTGGTGGTGTGGTAGCGCAAACATGTGCAGGTTTGTTGACCGCATTTTTTAAATCTAGAAGAATTTAGGGGCGTTGTGGCATTATTGCAGGTTTTTCTTCTATCTCGTCGTGGTGCGACTTGATCGCGCCATCCAGCAGATGCAGCTATATTGCCTATTGCTGACGCTTTGATTTAGACTAATGATCATTCATAAATTTCAGTGAGTTTGTATGCAAAATACGGATGTCTTGCACACCTT
>CAYZRM010000031.1:11731-20259 GCA_964480845.1 uncultured Coxiellaceae bacterium
TCATTCATAAATTTCAGTGAGTTTGTATGCAAAATACGGATGTCTTGCACACCTTCATGCGCTGTTTGGCTTTTTGTACGGCAGACAGCTATGATCTATTAGGATTAGCTAATTTTTTTAAAAAACAAGCGTATGTCACCCGCCTAGTGCGAGATGTTCTTCATGTTTCACATGCGACTGAAAAAGGTGATTTATATTTTTTTAATTTTGGTTGTTTTGTCAGTTGGGGTTTGGAAAAGCAGTTTGAAGATGAATTGTTAGCTCAGGTGAATGCGTTTACTACACGTCCTCTGCAAGCAATAGAAACTGATCACTTTTATTATCAATATGGCGATGAAACTGGCATTGATGCGCATGAGCAATTGCATGTTGATGTGATCACCTTGGGTTCCGATGATCCACTGACAAAATTATCTATTTCCTATGGATTGGCTCAATCAATTAAGCTAGAAGCATTCGAGGTGGCTGTTCAAGAGACCATTAAGAAGAATAGTTATCTACCAGAAGAGATTGCCTCTCAAGGCGTGATTTCCCTCTCCCGACGCGATATTTTTAAGCGTATGGGGGAGATTTTCTTAGCTAGAAGTTCAATTAGTTTAAACATTGAGTATTTGGATGCGCCAGAATTTTTTTGGCGCCATCCTAATGTTGAGTCTTTTTATATTCAGACAAAGCAATTCTTAGATATACCTAATAGAGCGATGGCTTTGAACCAGAAGCTAGATGTATTGCAAGAATTATTAGATATTCTAAATACCCAAGTGCAGCATCGTCATTCTAGCCTACTAGAAAGTATTATTATTATCTTAATTATGGTTGAGATAGGTATTAGTCTTTTTCAGTTTCATTTGATTTAAATGGGTATCAGTGTGTATGTAAAAGCGGTTGAGCTTGTTGCATAAAAAAACCCGCTTGCTAGCGGGTTTTTTAAAGAGTAATGCTTATTCAGCGCTCTTTTGCTCTTCAGCCGCTGCTGCTTTTGCACTAACTGCTGCGCGGTTTGGTAACTTTTCTTTAATACGTGCTGCACGACCACTGAGTTCACGCATGTAGTAAAGTTTGGAACGACGAACTGCACCACGACGTTTCACTTGTACTGATTCTACAACAGGGCTGTAGGTCTGAAATACACGTTCTACGCCAACGCCATGAGACATTTTACGGACAGTGAATGCAGAGTTGTAACCGCGGTTACGCTTAGCAATAACAACGCCTTCAAATGATTGTAAACGGCTGCGATCGCCTTCTTTTACTTTAACTTGCACAACGACAGTGTCGCCTGGTTGAAAAGCTGGCAAAGTTTTTGCGCTTTTCATGAATTCGGTTTCTAACGCTTGAATAATTTTGTTACTCATTTTTCTATTTCCCCTAACAAGTCCGGCAATTCTATACATATTTCATGCAATTATCGAGTGTTATTTCATGGTTTTTTTTGTGGATCGCATATATCCAGGCTTTTTTAGCTGGGTACGGTGTTAATAAATTGAAAAAATTAGGTTTTTTGTTGCCATTCTGAAATAAATTCATTTAGTAAGCTATTTTCTTCTTTGCTCAGTTCGCGTTTTGCCAGTAAATCAGGTCGTCTTAACCAGGTCTTCCCTAGTGAGCTTTTTAAGCGCCAGCGGTGTATCTCTTTGTGATTGCCGCTAACTAATACGGGAGGAACTGGTGAGTTATTATGCATTTCTGGTCGGGTATACTGGGGGTATTTTAGTAATCCTGATGTTAATGAGTCTTCTGTTACTGATGCTTGATCGCCTACTGCGCCTGGAATTAGGCGGGTAATGGTATCTATCATCACCATGGCAGCTAGTTCACCACCGGTTAAGATGTAGTCACCTATGGTCCATTCTTCGTCAATTTCTTGTTGTATCACACGCTCATCAATCCCTTCATAGCGCCCAGCAACTAGAATAAGTGATTCTTTCGCGGCGAGTTCAGAGGCGGCTGCTTGATTGAATGGTTTACCTTGTGGTGATAGGTAAATGACGGTGGTTTTTTTTGTGGAGGCTTTTTTGGCTGCTTGAATGGCTGTTTGCAAGGGTTCGGCCATCATGACCATGCCAGGGCCGCCGCCGTAAGGTTTTGCATCAACTGTTTGATGTTTGTCTGTCGTGAAATCCCTGGGATTCCATACATCAATGGTTAATAGCTTATCTTTTTGCGCGCGCCCTGTAATGCCGACATTCAGTGCTTGAAACATCTCTGGAAAGAGGCTAATGACACCAAAATGCACTAAAATAATTCCCAATCAACGTGGATTTCACGTTTCTCAAGATCGACATGGCGGATAACGCTGTCCCGTAAGAAGGGGATGGCATGTTCTTTTTTCTGGCTATCTTCAATCACAATCACATCATTAGAGCCTGTTTCCATCAAGTAGATAACGGTGCCTAGTGTCACGCCATGCTGGTCTATGACGGTTAAGCCTTCTAGGTCTGACCAGTAGTACTCGTCTTGATTTAGTTCAGGTAACTGTTCGCGTTTAATGGCAATAAAGCGGCCTGTTAACAGGCGCGCGCCTTCAGGGGTATTTAAACCTTCTAGCTTTGCAACCACGGAATTGTTGTGTAAACGGCTGTCTTCGACCTTGATTGGTGTCCAAGAACCATTTGGATTAGAGATATACCAGGGTTGGTATTGGAGAATGCTGGCGCTAAATTCAGTGTAAGTATGAATTTTGAGCCAGCCTTTAATCCCGTAGGTGGAGCCAATTTTGCCCACCGTGATGAATGCTGTATCAGCTTGTTTCATTCAACAATGCTTACTTAGCAGCTTCTTCAGCTTCAGGTTTGTAGCCTTTGATTAAGCTAGCAACGCGGTCAGAAGGTTGAGCACCTTTGCTGATCCACTCTTGTGCACGTGCCATATCTAGGCTCAGACGTACGTCTTTACCAGCAGCGAGAGGGTTAAAATAACCTAAACGCTCGATGAAATGACCGTCACGCGCGGAACGCTTGTCAGCCACAACAATATGATAAAATGGGCGTTTTTTTGCGCCGCCGCGAGATAAACGAATAACTACCATGGTCTAAATTCCTCTGATACAACTTTATATGAGTGCTAAAAGCGCTGGATTATACGGGAGTTTTGGGGGTTTGTGAAACAAAATATATGCGAGGTCGCATATGCCACCTCGCTGCCAATTGCCTATGCTTAAAATGGCATCCCAGGCATGCCGCCACCGCCACCAAAAGGCATTTTTCCAGACAGGCCACGCATCATTTTCAACATATTGCCTTTCTTAGACATTTTTTTCATCATTTTCTGCATCATTAAGAATTGTTTCAGCAGTTGATTTACATCAGGTACCTTGGTGCCTGAGCCCATCGCAATACGCTGTTTTTGGGAATTTTTGATTAAATCCGGGAAGCGTCTTTCTTTGCGTGTCATGGAGTTAATCATCGCTTCGATTTTGACTAGCTTCTTGTCATTCATTTGGTCTTTGACATTTTGCGGTAATTGACCCATGCCAGGTAGCTTGCTCATGATGCCCATCATGCCGCCCATGTTTTGTATCTGTTTCAATTGGCCTAGAAAATCTTCTAAATCAAATGGTTTGCCCTTTTTGATTTTTTTTACGAGTTTTTCGGCTTTTTTCTTGTCTATTGTGCGTTCTGCTTCTTCAATTAATGTGAGAACGTCACCCATACCCAAAATACGGGAGGCAATACGATCAGGATAGAAGGGCTCAAGCGCATCGATTTTTTCACCCATACCAATAAATTTAATCGGCTTACCCGTGATTTGACGTATAGATAGAGCTGCACCACCGCGAGCATCACCATCTGCTTTGGTGAGGATAATACCGGTTAGTGGTAATGCTTCATGAAAGGCTTTTGCTGTATTGGCAGCATCTTGACCTGTCATGCTGTCGACAACAAATAAGGTTTCCAGTGGATTGATGGCTGCATGAAGACGTTTGATTTCATTCATCATCTCTTCATCAATGTGCAAACGACCCGCCGTATCCACAATCACAACATCAATGACTTTGTTTTTAGCAGCTTGAATAGCGCCTTTAGCAATATCAACAGGGTCATCCGATGACTTACTGGGGTGAAACTCTACGCCTATATTCTTTGCTAAGGTTTCTAGCTGATCAATAGCTGCTGGGCGGTAGATGTCGGCACTGGTTACTAAAACGGATTTCTTCTGAGTTTCTTTTAGCCAGCGTGATAGCTTGCCAACTGTGGTGGTTTTACCTGAGCCTTGTAGGCCAGCCATTAAAATGACGACTGGGGGTTGAGCCGCTAGATTAAGTGATTCGTTGTATGCACCCATTAAGTTTACTAATTCTTGATGCACCAGCTTAACTAATTCTTGGCCAGGTGTGAGGCTTTCCATGACCTCTTTACCTAACGCTTTGGTCTTGATGTCCTCTATAAATGCTTTTGCAACTGGCAAGGCAACATCCGCTTCAAGTAGGGCAATACGTATTTCGCGTAAGGTATCTTCAATATTACTCTCGGTTAAACGGCCTTGGCCGCTTAGGGTTTTGATTACTTTATTTAAACGATCAGATAAATTATTAAACATGTATTTTCCAGCCACATTGTTATCATATGCGGGCAGTATACCTAAGGGCGTTATAAAATAGTACACCTGTCTGTACAAAGTGTTTTGGTTGCTTGGCCACATTGCTTGCTGCTCTAGTTGTTAAGTGGGATAATTGTGCCTTGGAATGGATATAAAAGGATGGTATGTGAGTCAGCTGCAAATTTTATTGTTTAGCTTAGTATTGATTTTGCTTATTTTGTTAGCGGCTTTCTTTTCTTGTGCTGAAACCAGTTTGATGGCGGTTAATCGTTATCGCTTACGCCATAAAGCTAGGCTAAAAAAGCGTTATGCCATTCAACTGCTACAATTGTTAAAACGTCCTGATCGTTTATTGGGTGCTATTTTAATTGGCAATACCTTTGCCAATATGCTGGCTTCTTCTTTGGCAACCTTAATTGCCTTTCATTATTTGGGTGATAAAGGGGCGTTGTTATCTGCGATATTGCTAACATTTGTGGTATTAATTTTTGCAGAAATTGCGCCTAAGACCATTGCTGCTATTTATCCGGATAGGGTTGCAAAGTTAGTTGCCTACCCTATCAAATACGTATTATCTGCTTTATATCCTGCAGTGTGGGTGGCAAATGCTATTACTAATTATTTGCTACGTCTATTGCATATTCGTGTCACTAGCTATGCGGCTGAGCCTATATCCCGTGAAGAGCTGCGTAGTATTGTTTATGACACGACAGGTAAAATGTCTCGCCAATATCAAAATATGTTATTGGGTATCTTGGATTTAAATAAACTAACCGTGAATGATATTATGCTGCCCCAGCATGAAATTAAAGGGATTGATATAGAGGCGCCATGGGAAAAAATAGTCACGCAAATAAAAAAGATTAATCAAGATTGGATTCCGTTCTATAGAGAAGAAATCAATCAAGTAATCGGTGTATTGTACACGCGTGATGTGATACGTGTGTTGTTATCTAAAAAAGATATGAATAAAGAGCTGTTGCAGCAGTTTTTGCATGAGCCTTATTTTGTACCTGAGGGCACGTTGCTGAGCATTCAGTTAGGTTATTTTCAGCAGAGCCAAGAAAAAATAGCATTTATTGTCGATGAATATGGCGAGATCCAGGGTTTGCTAACCTTGAATGCTATTTTGGAAGAAATAGTAGGTGATTTTACAAATAGCGTGAATGCAATGAAACGCATACAAGTTCAGCAAGATGGCAGCTATTTAGTAGAGGGTTCGGTTGCTATCAGGGACTTTAATCGTAGTACGCATTGGGTATTGCCGTCAGATGGGCCTAGGACCTTAAATGGCTTGATTATTGAATACTTGGAAGCGTTGCCACATGCAGGAACGGCAGTATTAATTGGCGGTTACCCCATCGAAGTGATTAAGGTGAAGGATAATAGGGTAAAGGTGGCGAGGGTGTTTCCGCGATTAGAAGGGGTGGGGGAATAGCCTGTATGAATACAGGCTACGTAATAATTAATGCTGCAACAACATTCCTATCTTCTGAAATTAACGCATTAAATGTTCGGCAAGCGGCTCCTGTTGACATCACTTCGACCCCAATTCCCTGATTGATTAGTTCACCATAAAGACTGGGTGATACTAGGGCGTGTTTTTCACCTGTTCCTATTAGTAAAATATCGGGCTTGAGTGCTGCTGCTGAAATTAACATGTCAGGTGTTAATTCGTTAATTGTTTTTGGGGACCAATTTTCAATCAGGTCATGAGGGCCTATGATTAAGCTTGTGGTGTAAGTTTGCTCATTTATATGAATTAAGCCGGTTCGGTAGCCTCTAATCTGGTAGTTGCCTTTGTTTTGATCTAAATTGAGTTGTGACATGCCTAGGGTCCTTGAGGTAAACCGTGCAGATTGCAAGAGAATAACATAAGATAAGCCAACGATTAAGGAGTATTCAACAATGTCACAAACCCCAACCCTACCTTTTAAGAGTGTAGCTGCTGCCTTAGTATTTTCTGTTTTGCTCGGGCCTGTAGGCTTATTGTACGCCAGTTTTTGGGGAGGATTTTTTATGACAATGATAGGAATGGTTATTCTTAAATCAGGCATGTTTTTTTCGATCGTATTATGGTGGGTGAGTTGTTCTATTATTAGTGTGGGTGCTGCTGAGCGTTATAATCGAAAAATTTTACTTGGTACATAGGTTCATCCATGCAAAAGAATATTATAAGACGTGCCCACCCGGAGACGATTAGTCCAGCGCTTGAAGCCTTGCATCCGTTATTGCGTCGTGTTTACGCCATGCGTCAAATAGCATCTGTAGAAGAGCTGGATAGAGAATTGAATAGCTTACATCCCTACCAGGCTCTAAAAGGTATAGACCAGGCAGTGGATCATTTGGTTCAAGCAGTTACTGAGCAGCGTCGCATATTAATTGTTGGTGATTTTGATGCTGATGGTGCAACTAGCACAGCAGTCGCTGTGCGTGCTCTTAGGAGTTTTGGTGCTAAAGATGTGCAGTTCTTGGTGCCTAATCGTTTTGCTTATGGTTATGGACTGACGCCAGAGTTAGTGGCAGCTTCTAAAGAGTATGCGCCTGATTATATCGTGACAGTAGATAATGGCATTGCAAATCATGCAGGTGTTGACGCTGCAAAAGCATTGGGTATCAACGTTATTGTGACCGATCATCACTTGGCTGCTAGCACGTTGCCAGAGGCAGATGCAATTGTTAATCCTAATCAGCCAGGCGATGAATTTCCTAGTAAAAATCTAGCGGGCGTTGGTGTTATTTTTTACGTGATGTTAGCACTAAGGCGTCGTTTATTAAGCATGGATTGGTTTAAGCAGCAGCATCTTCCTGAGCCTAATATGGGGCGTTTATTAGATTTAGTTGCATTAGGGACGGTTGCCGATTTGGTACAGTTAGATCGAAATAATCGGATTTTAGTGCATCAAGGTTTGCGCCGAATACGTTCGGGGCAGTGTGCACCTGGTATTGTTGCATTGTTAGAAATAGCAGGTCGCGATTTTACACGCATTGTGGCTGCTGATTTAGGTTTCGCAGTTGGTGCTCGTTTAAATGCGGCAGGGCGTTTGGATGATATGTCTTTGGGTATAGAGTGTTTATTAACAGATGATTCCATCCATGCGCGCCAAATTGCACGTACTTTAGATCAATTAAACCAAGAGCGTCGGCATATTGAACAAGAAATGCAAGAACAAGCCTTGGATGCGTTAGCAACGTTAACTGAACAGTTAAAAGGTGATTTGCCTAAAGGTCTATGTCTGTATGACGAGACTTGGCATCAAGGTGTTATTGGTATTTTGGCATCGCGTATTAAGGATCGTTTTCATCGCCCAGTCATTGTATTTGCACCTGGACAAGAAGGTGAGATCAAAGGCTCGGCACGTTCGATTGCTGGTTTGCATATTCGAGATGCGCTAGCCTTGATGGATGTGCAGCATCCTGGATTGATAATGAAGTTTGGTGGTCATGCAATGGCTGCTGGTTTGACGATACGTGCAGAAAATAAAGAAGAGTTTACTAAAATATTTGATGAAGTGGTGTCTGCTCAATTAAGCGCTGAGCAATTACAACATTCTTTATTAAGTGATGGCGAGCTATCTGCAGATGAATTTAATTTAGAAGTTGCGTCGCTGCTAAGAGATGGTGGCCCGTGGGGGCAGGCATTTCCTGAGCCAATTTTTGATAATACCTTTAAGATTATAGAGCAGCGTATTGTGGGTGATAAACATTTGAAACTGCGCCTGGATAAAGATGGACGCATGATAGATGCAATCGCTTTTTTTGTTGATATCAATGAATGGCCTAACCATCGCTGCGAAACGGTGAGGGCTGCTTATCGCTTAGATGTGAATGAGTATAAAGGTAGGAAAAATGTGCAGTTGCTGGTGGATTATTTGGAGCCGGCCTAACTATTTATCTCGTCTACTTCCGAGCAGCTATCATGGATTGCTTCGCTACGCTCGCAAAGACGGCAGGCCAGTGGGCTGCTTCGCTGCACTTACAATGACATG
>CAYZRM010000032.1:0-2537 GCA_964480845.1 uncultured Coxiellaceae bacterium
AATTGGGGGGTGGTGATTAACATTTCGCGATAAGCACGGCGAGTATCTTCAGTGGATTCAATGCCTACAGCTTGAAAACGCTTAGTAATAGTGGCTGTACTTTCATCAGCCGCTAGAATTCCTTTGCCATGCGTTGCCAGTTTTTCGATGGTTGCCGTTAACTCTTGGATAATGCTAGTCATATTTTGCTCCTAAAGGGGAAAGTCAAACTGGGCAAAAGCGTAGCATAAAATTTGGGGGGAAGCGATAAGCTGTCGCTTTGTTAGGTCATTTGTTGTACTATTGGCCATCAATATATGGACTAGAGACAAAAAATAATGATAAAGAGAGGGTCTATTCATGTGTTTTAGACAATATCTGTTTATTTTTCTGATAGTTGCAGCTTCTTTTTTTGCACCTGTACAAGCGGGTAATCGTATTGATCGCATTGTATTGTTTGGTGATAGCCTGTCTGATACAGGTAATTTATATAGCATGACGTTTCATTTTGTGCCCAAGGCTTCTGGCTATTATAACGGGCGTTTTTCTAATGGATTGGCTTGGGTTGAATATTTAGCCAAAGCGCTAAAATTAGATAATACGAGCCGTGATGATTTGCTGAATTATGCTTATGGGGGTGCTTGGGCTGAGCCTAGTGAATACTCCAAGATGTGGATGCCCATTCCTGATTTAACGACGCAGGTGCAGAGCTATCTTTATGTAGAACGCCCTGGCATGGATATTCGTCGACATTTATTTGTTATTTGGGTGGGTGGAAATGATTATTTAGGTGTTGGTGAGTCGCCGGATGTTGGGCGTGATGATCCAGAATTTGCAACAATGAATACTATTAAATATATAGAAAGTAATTCGATTGCTTTAATCAAGGCTGGCGCTAAAAATTTATTATTTATTAATATGCCGGATTTAAGTAAGACGCCATTTGCTGCTGCCATGAAGCCTAGCTATATAAAGAATGAAGCCGTGCTTGCCAAGCTGCATAATCAAAAGATGGCTGATATGGTGCGGCGACTAAGAGGTGTCTATCCTTCTCTCAATATAATGCTGTTTGATGTGTCTTACTATGTAGAAGATGCAACCAATCATCCAGAAGCCTATGGTTTAACAAATGTGAAAGATGCCTGTTTTACTGGCAAGTATTATTTTGCACAGGCTGATGCATCTAATGAGTTGCTCAGCCAGTTTGGCAAAGGGGAGTATTTGTCGCCTGCTTTGCAAGATGCTTATCAAGTGCGAGGTGTTGAAACAAAATGTTCGCAGCCAGATCAGTATCTTTATTGGGATCGTGTGCATCCTACAACGAAGATGAATAAATTATTGAGTCAGTTTGTTGTTAAGGAGTTGCGAAAAAATAATGTGGTTTAGTGTTCTAGATCCCGCGAGCAAGCCGCGGGATAATGAAGTAATAGCTAATAGGATTTGGCAAAGATCACCCGCTGTTTACTAGGTTCTCCTGTAAAAATACATATTCCAGGCCCGCATTGATCATCAAATGGAATGCAGCGAATAGTGACAGCCAAATCCTTTTTAATCATCGCTTCGATATCTTTACTGCCATTCCAATGCGCTAATGCAAATCCACCATTCTCTCCCGCAAAAAAGGCATAAAAAGCTTCTTTGCTATCAATAAGTTTGGTATTGGCATCACGAAATGCACGTGCACGGTTAAGTAAATTATGTTGCATTTCGTCTAGGGTGGAAACAACGTTAGCAATAAAGGTTGCTCTTTCAACTGCCGAACGATCTTTGTATTCCAAATCGCGCCTGCCCATGAATACAGCTTGGTTGCTGACTTCTTTGTTGCCAACTTCTAAACGAATAGGTGTGCCCTTTTTGACCCAGCTCCATGCTTTTTCGCCGCCTGTCATATCGCGTTGATCAATTTCAACAACTAAGCGACGGTCATGATAAGTGATCTGTCTTAATTCAGTTGCTAGTTGTTGGCAGTAGGCCAGGATATTATCTCTGTCTTCTTCTTTGTGAATAAGTGGCAAAATGACGATGTGGGAAGGCGCTAGTTTTGGTGGAACAATGAGGCCGTTATCATCGCTATGCGTCATGATCAAGCCACCAATTAAGCGGGTAGAAACACCCCAAGAAGTTGTCCAGGCAAACTCTTGTTTACCTTCAGCGCTGAGATATTGAATATTGAAACTTTTGGAGAAGTGCTGACCTAAGAAGTGTGATGTGCCGGCTTGTAGCGCTTTTTTGTCTTGCATCATTGCTTCAATCGTATAGGTATTATCTGCTCCAGGGAAGCGTTCACTCTCAGATTTCTCACCTTTAATAACAGGCATAGCCATATACTCTTCTGCAAATTTTGCGTAGATATCTAGCATTAAGCGAGATTCTTGTATGGCTTCTTCAGCGGTTGCATGTGCTGTATGGCCTTCTTGCCATAAAAATTCTGTTGTGCGTAAAAATAAACGTGTACGCATTTCCCAGCGAACCACATTAGCCCACTGATTAACGAGTAAGGGTAGGTCGCGATAAGACTGTACCCAGCGAGAAAACGCATCGCCAATAATCGTTTCAGA
>CAYZRM010000032.1:2637-3693 GCA_964480845.1 uncultured Coxiellaceae bacterium
CCACGAGTAGGTGAGACTTCAGCTAAGTCAGCAGCTTTGATGACTTGCTGATACCACTCAGGGTAATTTTGTTCTCGTGTTGGTGTAATTGCTGTTTTTGTATTTTTATTTGAGTTCATTTAAAATTTGCTCCACATGCCCATCTACTTTTACTTTGCGCCAAATACCTTGGATCTTGCCTGCTTCATCAATTAAGAAAGTGGAGCGATTAATGGCTAAGAAGGTTTTGCCAAACATGCTTTTAGGTTTCATGACATCATAGGCTTCACATACACTTGCATCTGCATCTACTAGCAGGGTGAAGGGGAGTTGGTATTTTTCTTTAAATTTAGCATGTGCTTTTGTGCTGTCTTTAGAAATGCCAAAGATCAGTGTATTTTCTTTTTCAAACGCAGCATGCTGATCGCGAAAATCACAAGCTTCTTGCGTGCAGCCAGGGGTGTTGTCTTTGGGGTAGAAATATAATACGACTTTTTTGCCTTTCAGTGCACTTAATGTGACCATTTTACCTTCTACATCGGTTGGTAGAGTAAAATCAGGGGCTTGATCGCCTATGGATAACATTTGCCCATCTCCTATAAATAAATTGCCAGGAGAATAGCACGAAATTAAAGCGTAAACAGCCACAACCTGTGTTGTGACTGTCGCGATGCTATTTGTTGTTTAGTGAATAGTGGAGTGGCCTATTAGTCCGCCACCAACTGCACCAACAACTGTGCCGGCTACACTGCCACCGGTAATAGCGTTGCCAACTAAGCCGCCTACAGCGGCACCACCAGCCGTACCCATTTGATTGTTTGTGCAAGCCGTCAAGCCACCGACCATTAGTAACACAGCGCAAGCTGATATAATGGACTTCTTCATAGCAACCACCTCTCCTTCTGTGTATTTATATCTATATTCTAGCAACTATTTACGTACTTTTGTGGCGTACTGTCCTTGACCATTGATTGATAAGGCTTTCCAAAGCCAAGGTAATACCCCATCTATTGTTTCTTTAAATTGCCAGGGTGGGTTGATGATGGCTAGTCCACTACCATTTAAATGGCTAGGTAA
>CAYZRM010000032.1:3793-19708 GCA_964480845.1 uncultured Coxiellaceae bacterium
TGGTTGTTTATGTCATGAATACAGTTTAAGTATGTTTTTATTAATGCTGGCGGGTGCTCTGCACTAATTATTTTCTCTATCCCCCCAAGGTATTCTTTAGTTTTTTGTGTGGGTTCAGATTGAAGGTCGTAGTATCCCATGCCGGCATGTGTATCAAGATAGCAAAAGGCTGTATCTTTACGCTGCATAGATTGGATAATAGCAATCATAACAACATGTTTTAAGACATCCGCAAAATTGCCGGCATGATAAGCGTGGCGATAATTCATATAAATTAGTCCCAGAGTGGGTAATGTTCTAGTGAAATAGTGTCATCAAAAAATAGTTTAGCATTGATTGCAAATGATTCTGTGTAGTCTGATAGATAGAATTGCTTAGTGCTAGCACCATCTGTGTTTAGCAGGTTATATTTTTCTAGTCTCTTTTTGACTGCACTGGCAACAATATCAGAAGGGTCTATTACGCTGATATTGTCATCATAATGTGCTGCAATTTTTTCTTTGATAATAGGGTAGTGGGTGCAAGCCAGTACTAATGCTTCAATTTGATTTAGTGCTGGATTGGCTAGGTATTCATTTAATAAGCTATCAATCACATGGTGATTGCCAAATTCTTCGATCGCAGATGCTAATAGATTAGTAGCATGAGAAGCTAAATTGATGCCAGCATTTAGCTCATCTACTTTCTTTTTGTAGATGTGAGAGTTAACTGTTTGTCTTGTGCCTATTAAGCCTACGCGTTTATTAGTGTAATGTTCTTTTAAATATTTAACGAGGGGGTCAATCACATTCATTACAATCGCTTTGCTACCTACATATTCTTTTACTAGCTCATAAGCCGCGGCTGAGGCCGAATTACAGGCTATTAAAATCAATTTACATTCTTGCTGTAGCAGCATATGCGCAATTTTAATCGAGTAAGCTTGTATGGCGGCGGTTGATTTGTCACCATACGGCAGATGTGCGGTATCGCCGAAGTAAATAATGTTTTCTTTCGGTAGTTGTTTGACTAAGGCGTGTGCAACGGTGAGGCCGCCTATGCCGCTATCAAAAATACCAATGGGTTGTGATGGAGAGTGATTGGGTTTCATTGGTTAATTTTACGTGAAAGGTTCTGGGCTCACAAGAACCTAGTCAAAATAAAAAGCGACTTTATTCAATCTACACGCCGAACATATTTCCTTGTATACTGGCAAGTGTTAATCATTATTCATGTATACAAAAGGAGTTTGTGATGAAGAAAGTGACCGGAATGATTTTAGCTGTTGCAATGTTGAGCGCGGTACTGGCCGGTTGTTACACCAAGTCTTGTGACCAACCAGCGCCACAGCCAATGAACTACAAAGGTGAAATGAAGTAGATTGATACGAATGCCGCCCGCATTGTATGCGAGCGGTATTTTTTTAGAGTAATTCCTCTAACCCGTAAACCATTTTGTCTGTTGTAATGACTTTCTCACAAGCAAAGCAAATACCTGGCGCAAATGAAATACGATCAATGCTATCATGGCGGATGGTTAGTGTTTCGCCTGTTTCACCAAAAATGACCTCCTGATGCGCAAGCAAGCCGGGTAAGCGTACAGCATGAATGGGCACGCCACAATGTATGGCGCCTCTGGAGCCTGGTACGGTTTCTCTAAAAGTTTTTGGTTCTAAATGGTGTTCCTTAATAACGCTGCCTATCATTTCTGCGGTGCGTAGTGAGGTGCCAGATGGGCTATCTGCTTTGTTATCATGATGATATTCAATGATTTCTGCGCGTGGGATATATTTTGCAATCTCTTTTGCATATTTCATCATCAGGACGGCGCCTAGTGAAAAGTTAGGTGCAATGACGCCACCTATTTTTTTCGCCGCACATTCTGCAATCAATTTTTCAATTTCACCTGGTTTTAAGCCTGAGGTGCCTATGACAGGGCTGGCGCCTGCTTCAATAATGGCTAGCGAATTTTTAAACACAACATCAGGATGAGTAAAGTCAATGACAACTTGTGCCTGGCTATCATGTATGGATTTTTTTAAGTCATATTCTCTACCAGTTTGGCCAACCAATTCAAAGCGGGCATCTTCAGTGATCACTTGGCTAATCATTTGTCCCATACGGCCAAAAGCGCCATTAATTAATACACGTATTGTCATCTTGCTTACTCCATTCATATTCTTGTCAGATTAATCAGTCCTGGTAGCAGTCTAACACAAATTTTTCTAATCAAATCCTTCATTTTTATCAAAGAAAAGTTGATCAAGAGTGGCATACGTACTACCTTTAGAGATTACAAGAAAAAACATCAGTAGCAGGTGATAAGTTGTGATTGATAAGGCAGGATATAGATACGGTGTGGGTATTATTTTAGTCAATGATAATCGGCAGGTTTTCTTGGCTAAACGTATCGGCATGCTAGCGTGGCAATTTCCCCAAGGCGGTATGCAGGAAGAAGAGACGCCTGAACAATCAATGTATAGAGAGCTGAAAGAAGAAATAGGCTTAAATCCTGATGATGTCGAAATATTATCTAGTACGCGTCGTTGGCTGCGCTATCGGTTGCCAGGCCGGTTAGTGAGACATCATGCTCAGCCTTTGTGTATTGGGCAAAAGCAAAAGTGGTTTTTGCTGAAATTGGCAAATAAAAATGCAGTGGTGGATTTGCAAGCAAATGGAAATCCAGAGTTTGACTCTTGGGCTTGGGTGTCTTATTGGTATCCATTAAAGCAAGTCGTGACATTTAAGCGCCGTGTATACGTCATGGCATTAAAAGAATTTGCGAAAATTGTTTTATCTAAGCAATTTTGGGGTAAACCTGTGGAGTGAGGAACGTTGGCACATATGCTCACGGTATTAAGACAGATCATACAAGAAGTTGCTGGTGCGGATACGCTGAATGATGCATTAGAAATCATGGTGGGGCGTATTTCTGAGGCATTAGCGACAGAGTCGTGCACTGTCTTTTTATTAGATCGTATGAGTGATGATTATGTATTGGTGGCAACTCATGGTTTGAACCCAAAGGCAGTTAATACAGTTAGGATCCCATCAAATAAAGGTTTAGTTGGTTTGGTAGGGGAACGAGAAGAGCCTATCAACTTAGATGATGCAGCCTCTCATCCTCGTTTCTTGCGTGTAGTAGAAGCACATGAAGAGGTTTATCGTGCGTTTCTAGGCGTACCTATTATTTACCATCGTCAGGTGCTAGGTGTTGTTATTGTTCAGCAGCGTGAGCCACGTCGCTATGATGAATCTGAAGAAGCTTTTCTGGTTACATTAGCTGCTCAGCTTGCTGCTATTATTTCCCATACTGAAACAACTGGTGAGTTGGATCAGTTATTGCGGCCTGTTAAAGAGGAAAGAGCGCGTGAACTCGTCTATGCGGGTGTGCCCGGCGCATCAGGTATTGCCATTGGTACCGGTGTGGTTGTTTTTGCCCCGCTTGATTTGGATGCTATCCCTGACCGTGTGCCAGATGACATAGAGGCCGAGATTAATTTATTACATGAAGCACTTCTCACCGTGAGAGAAGATCTACGTGTGTTGGGCGAGCGTTTATTCTCTTCTTTGCCAGCAGAAGAGCGGGCATTGTTTGATGTTTATCAGGGGATATTAGAGAGTCCAGAGCTGAGTCAGGAAGTAGTTGATAATATTCGTGCTGGAAATTGGGCGCCAGGTGCCTTGCGTGCGGCTATACAAGTGCATGTACGTAGATTAGAAAATCTTGATAATGAATATATGCGTGAGCGTGCTGAAGACATTAAAGATCTTGGTCGTCGCGTATTAGTTTGTTTGCAAAAGCACGATAGGGCGGCACCGCAATACGGCGAGCGTACTATCTTGATTGGCGAAACCATTATGCCTACTGATTTGGCTGAGGTGCCAGAAGGTTGTTTGGTTGGTGTAATTTCTACTAATGGGTCAGCTAATTCTCACGTGGCTATTCTTGCGCGTGCGCTAAAGGTGCCTACCATCATGGGGGTGGGAGAGACTCCTATTCATGAGTTGCAGGGTAAAGAGATTATTGTTGATGGCTATCATGGCCAGGTTTATCTATCACCTAATCCCGCCATCCGTGCAGAATTTGAGCGTTTGATCGAAAATGAAAAAAAATTAGATGCAGAGTTGGATGAAATTAGAGATTTACCTGCGCTGACTAAAGACGGCCATCGCGTTGGTTTGATGGTCAATACAGGGTTAGGTGCAGATATTAGCATGTCGCTGGCAGCAGGAGCGGAAGGTGTTGGTCTGTATCGAACAGAAATCCCATTTTTAATGCGAGATCGTTTCCCTTCTGCTGAAGAGCAACGAATTATTTACCGACAACTATTAGCTTCTTTTTCACCGCGTCCTGTCATTTTGCGTACATTGGATGTGGGGGGGGATAAGCCATTACCTTATTTCCCAATTAATGAAGATAA
The DNA here is from genome assembly GCA_964480845.1 of uncultured Coxiellaceae bacterium. Lineage (GTDB taxonomy): Bacteria > Pseudomonadota > Gammaproteobacteria > DSM-16500 > DSM-16500 > Aquicella. The sequence goes on from CAYZRM010000032.1 coordinate 8,196, forward strand.
TCCATTTTTAGGTTGGCGTGGTATACGTATTACTTTAGATCATCCTGAAATTTTCCTTTCGCAAACTCGAGCAATGTTAAGAGCAAGCGAAGGTTTATCTAATATGCGTGTGATGTTACCCATGATCTCAGATGTGAGTGAGGTGGATGAGGCAATGCGCTTGATGCGTAAGGCTTATGTTGAAGTGCGTGAAGAGGGTTACGAGGTTGACATGCCTCAGGTTGGTGTAATGATAGAGGTGCCATCAGCTGTGTATCAATCGCGAAGCTTAGCTAAGCGGGTAGATTTCTTATCGGTTGGTAGTAATGACTTAACGCAATATATTTTAGCCGTTGATAGGAATAATCCTAGAGTGGCAAATCTATACGATTCTTTGCATCCTGCAGTATTGCGAGCTTTAATCCAAATTGTAGAGAATGGGCATCAAGAAGGTAAGCACGTTAGTATTTGTGGCGAGATGGCTGGCGACCCAGCAGCAGTGATTTTATTATTAGCGATGGGTTTTGACTCCTTGAGTATGAGTGCGCCTTCTATTGGCCGTGTACGCTGGATTATCCGACATTTTACTCGTAAAAAATCTGCTCAATTATTGCATGAAGTGCTGGGCATGGAGAGTCCAGTAATGATACGTTGCCACCTTGAGTTAGCGTTAGAAAGGGCCGGTTTGGGAAATTTAATTACCGGTAAGGCGATTGTTTAGCGGCTGCTAGATGGCGAGCAACATGGTTGCGCCAAAACAGCAATTTGCCAGGGGCCATATTTTAAATCTTATCTGGGAGTTCATATGATGACTTATCCCGCTATCGATCCGGTAGCTTTTCATATCTTTTCATGGCCAGTTTATTGGTATGGGTTAATGTATTTGATTGGTTTTCTAGGTGCTTGGGTTCTATTGGTCTGGCGTAGTCAGTATTCACCTCGTGGGTTTACTCAGGAGCAAATTTCTGATCTCATTTTTTATGGTGCTTTAGGTGCTATCATTGGCGGTCGTTTGGGGTATATGTTTTTTTATGATAGTGCCGCGCTCTGGGCTGACCCGTGGTTATTGGTTCAGACATGGAAGGGTGGGATGTCTTTCCATGGCGGTTTAATTGGTGTTGTATTGGCTTTACTCGTTTGTTCAAGAAAGATGCATAAACCGATATTAGCACTGACTGACTTTGTTGCCCCAGTTGTTCCTGTTGGTTTGGGAGCTGGTCGTATAGGTAATTTCATTAATGGTGAGCTTTGGGGTAAGGTGACTGATGTGCCTTGGGGTATGGTATTTCCAACAGGAGGTGCTGCACCTCGTCACCCTTCCCAGTTATATGAAGCTGGTTTGGAAGGGCTCGTATTATTTTTAATTTTATGGCTATACTCTAGGCATCCTAGGCCATTAGGGGCGGTTTCTGGGTTATTTGCTATTGGATATGGCGTATTCCGTAGTGTAGTCGAGTTCTTTCGTGTTCCGGATGTGCAAATAGGTTATTTGGCATTTGGTTGGGTAACGGAAGGTCAGTTATTATCCTTGCCCTTAATAGTGATAGGTGTTGTTTTAATGGTATGGGCGTATAAGAAAAAGCAGGTGGTAACATGAAGCAGTATTTGGAATATCTAAATCATATTTTAAAGCATGGTGTGGAAAAGAATGACCGTACAGGGACAGGTATTCTGAGTGTGTTTGGCCAGCAAATGCGATTTAATTTGAGCGAAGGCTTTCCTTTGATTACAACTAAAAAGTTGTATTACAAGGGAATTTTTCATGAACTGTTTTGGTTTCTAAATGGCGATACTAATGTTAAGTATCTTCAGGATAATAATGTTCGGATTTGGAATGAGTGGGCGGATGAACAAGGCAATCTTGGTCCTGTCTATGGTAAGCAGTGGCGGGCTTGGGAGACAGCAGATGGCCGTGTGATTGATCAAGTAACACAAGTTATCAATGAGATTAAAAATAACCCAGATTCTAGGCGCTTAATTGTTAATGCTTGGAATGTCGGTGATATTGATAAGATGGCTTTGCCACCGTGTCATTTATTATTCCAGTTTTATGTGGCGCAAGGTAAATTATCTTGCCAGCTATATCAGCGCTCAGCAGACTCATTTTTGGGCGTACCATTTAATATTGCGTCTTATGCTTTGCTAACCCACATGATGGCGCAGCAATGTGACTTAGAGGTTGGTGATTTTGTTTGGACGGGTGGTGATTGCCATATTTACTTAAATCATTTAGAGCAGGTTAAGTTGCAGTTAACTCGCGAGCCACATCCACTACCTAAATTAAAATTTACGCGTCGTCCAGCATCTTTATTTGATTATGAATTTGAAGATATTGAGATTTTGGATTATGAGGCGCATCCTCATATTAAGGGTGATGTGGCGGTTTAACCGCCCCGTCCATCTGGTTATTTTGTGCATTTTTTGTCATATTGGCTTTGAATGAGAGGAGCCTCTGCTTGTTGTAAATCGGTTACTCTGTCTACTGCGCTGCTCCCACTAAAGATCATTTTACTATTCAATTCATTGCATACTGCCGCACGACGATCTGATGGGGAGAATGGGGCGCAAGCAGTAATACTGAAGCTGGTAATGAGGAGAAATAACGCATATAAGTGTGGCATTTGATCGTCCTTATGGTGTTATTTAGCTATTCTATCACGATTATCCATTTGCTCATCAACTACTGATGCGTGATAACGATAATAGCCAGGATTAATAGCCAGGATTGCTCACGTTTCCTGGCCACCAATTGTGCATGGTCATGCTGTTATTTTAAATTCAAGGTTGTTGTTCCGTCTCCAAATTTTAAATCATTTGCGGGTTTAGGTGTGTCAGGTAGAATGGCGTAAATACTCTTCTGTATTTCTTCTATAAATACTCTATAACGTTTAGATTGCATGGCAGCTTCAGCCTGCATCTCACTGTATAACTTCAAGATAAGGTTTTTTATAAAGAAAATACTGACTCTTCCCTCTCTAACAGCAGCTAGGTCATGATATAGATGAATGGCATTCAATATTTTGGGAGTATTATTCTTGGTTAGAGAGGTATGTTTCTCGAGAGATTGTATTTTATCTGCATTGGATAAGTTATCTGATAATGAATAAGGGAATTCTTTCAAAAACTGATTTACGCTTTCCATTCCTTTCCCCAGTTTTTTTTGTAAGTATGTTGAAACTAATTGCATCATCTGTGTTATTACTGCAGCATCATGAATCAACTTTAATGTATCAGTAAACGATTTCTCTTTTGGCCTTGCCCAAAATGAAGAGGTGTCTCGGTGAATATGAGAGCTGCTAACTGTTGCTGCGGATATCATAAATGGTGCTTTATTGCCTTTTTTATGTTGAGTAGTGAGTGGCTTGGTATGATTGACTATTTGTTCGATAATTTCAGGCCTGTTCTGACCCCTTGATAGGAGTTCATTAGATATCTTTTCAAATAGTTTATTTGCATAAATGAGATATTCATTTTGCGTAGATCGGGATTTGGATAGTGTTTCAACTTGGTTTTTATATTTTAGCCAAAGCTCTAAGAGTTCTTTATCATTGATACTGTTTTCTGTTAATAAATCACGCATGTTTGTTGTCTCCTCGTTTGTGTTTATTTTTTCCTTATTTTTCTTGTTATTTTTTGAATGCTTTTTAATGGGTATGTATTCTCTTATGATTGATTGTTTTAATAGTTTATGTAAAACAGACTTCAAACTATTTAATTTCTCTGAATACGAATATATTTTTCTTAATGGATGGAATAGATTTTCTGGTATGGGAGAAAGGCCTGGTAAGTTAGGTTTGGCTAATAGTAACATTTCTTTGAAGTTATCATATTTATTGATAGCAGCTAACCAGTATGGATTGTCAGGTATGAGATCATGGTAAGCTTTTGTTAAAAATAGTTTTATTTCGTCGCAGGATAGGTGAAATAAAAGATTAGTTAAGTGAGATAGTGCATCATAAGTCAAGGATTCTGCTTGTATCGTAATGATGCTATGAATTTTATCGAGAATTTGTTTTTCACAAAAATCAATATAATGTTCAGCAATAGCTCCGCTTGGCACACTTCCTTCTAATTGATTTTCTAATTGAATGATTTGTTGTGTTATTTTTCTAATTTCTAAGCTTTGTGTATTCTCCAATGCAGGGTGATCAATAATAGAGAGCATTCCTACTTCACTTTGAAATTTAAATTGATCAGAGAAGTCGTATAGTTGCGCTAAAAATTTTTTAATATCTTCATTTTTTCCATAAAGTAAATAAGGCTTAGCAAATAACTTTGCTTTTTCTATTTTCTTTGTGATGCTAATTTCTTCTGATTTACTAAAGTTGGTTGCTGGTGTTAATTCTTTTGCTGTTTTTTCTAGATCAAGGAATATAGGCTCCATTGTAAGGCATATCTCTGCTATATTTTGTTGCCCAAAAAAACTCTCGTAGAATGTTTTGTTTGCTTGATCTTGTATATTTTTTAATGGGCCACGTTCGTTTTTATAGCTAGTAAGTCCTTTTGACATAAGATATAGAACTTCACTTTGTGAGGTTATCTTATGGCTGCCAGCAATTATTTGCCTAAAAAGCGCCATATGTAATTCTTGAGTGATTTTTGGCTGATTAAGATGTCTAACCAAATTCTCAATCGAAGAAGACCAGTTTTTAGAGTTAATTAAATTTTTTATAGCATTTTCAAAGGTTAGGTTGTTAGAAACAATTAATTGTAAATTAATGATATTATCTTCGTGATGATTTTTCTTATTTAGAGATGATAGGAATAGATTTAGTGAGTTGTTAGAAAGTGCTTCCGGGTTAAGCATGCACTCTATAATAAATTTACTCCGATATATTTGTGCTTGGTTAGATGATCCAAATAGCTCAATCATGCAGGCTTGGTCTGGATCCCATTTTGCTTCGGATAGCACGGCATTGCCAATATTTTTTTCTATTTTTTTTCTAAATTCTTCAAACAGTGACTGTATAGATGGATTTTTTTGATGTATTGAGAAGAAACTATAATCTTCACTTGCTACTTTGTATGTGGCTATGATGTGGTTTAAACGCTTATTTGTATATTCTATAAGAATTTCAATAGGTGTGTTGGCGTTTTCTGTTAAAAGGCTAGATAAGATACTGTTTGTGCCATCAGTTGATTTTATATATTTCTCAATAATTTCTTTTAAGTCACCTTCATTGCTGGCTGAACTTAATAGATTGATATTCAAGCAGGTGTTTATGGGTGATAAATAATCAAGATTAATGGATTTGTTTTGCGATATGGATTCAATTAGTTGTCCTTTTAACAATTCTGAGCAGGATTTTTGTATTAGCTCTACTAGATTTTTCTTTGCTTCTGTTAGGCTGGGCCCATGGAAAAAAGCATTTATTTTTTCCATGAGCATGATGAGTTTTTGGGCGTTAATTTTTTTGTCTTCAGTCAGTAAATATGCTTTAATATCTAGCATCATTTTTAGTAGATGATCAGCAATAGCATTCTTAATAATATTTTTTGCTTTTTCCATATTATTTGCTTGTTTGGCGTAGTCAGGATGAATGATAAATCTAGTTTCATTAGAGAATGCTTTATCAAAGTTTTCTAGGGTGATAGTTCTATCTTCCGGGATTAATCGTATAGAAACATTTTCTATATAATTAATAAGACTTGAGAATGCTAGACCTTCTTCACTGATATTGATGTCAGATGTTTCTTTCCATATGCGATTAGGCCTATCAGATACACTTTTATGTCTAGCGATGGCAGTGCTGATGCTATGTAATGAAAGCAATGGGGATTCTATATGATGGATAATGAATGGTAGTATCGATTCTTTTTGTGCAGAAGATATTTTTTTTAGTGTATCAGGCATGTTTTTGAAAATGTTGATTAAGGCTTCTAATTGATCTCCTGATAAAATGTAAGTATTGCTAATCATTTTTCTTAATATTTTCAGGGTGGATTGATTGGGTGTGCCACCATTTTTTGTGTATTCATATAAATGTTTAGCAACTATCAAAACAATATCTGTGTTGGGTGAATAAGGTAAATTGCAGGCAGATTTATTGAAATTATCAACATTTTGTATGGCTAATGAGAAGCTAGTAAGTGCGTGTCCTGTGCGATAGTCATTCTCATTCATTGATAAAATCTGATTGAAAGTATGTTTTAGGTAAATTTCAGATTCTATTCGTATATTATTTAGTTTATCTTCACAGCGCATGAAGTGATTTAGAAGGGATTGTGATGCTGGGTTGTTAGCCTCATCAATTGGCTCTTCCATTATGTCTATGTATTTTTTTCTTGTAACTGAGATAAGCTTTTTTATTTTATTAATCACATGATAGGGTTCTTTTGTTTCGCCATGTAAAATTGCTGAGGTAATTGTTTTTATCTTTTTATAAGTGACGGTTTCTGTTTTTGTGATAGCTGGGTGCTTTTTTGAAGATCCAAGAATAATTTCTTCGCTGATAATCGGATTGTCTTTGTCCTCTTCTTCAGTATACATTAAGCCGACTAAGGTATTTTCTAGTATGGGTAGCATGTGTTCTGCGTATAAAATGATAGGATCAGTATTTAATCTATCTAGTTTCTTTGTGGATGGTGTGATGCGCCATTGATCAGGTGTGTTGCGCATCTTTAATTTTTTTAGCGTTTCTAGCATGTGTTCTGGAGCAGAGTTGTTTTGGCAGTAAGCAGTAACAGTGTCTACAAATTGACTGGCTAAGTCTGGCGATAAGCTTCTTCGTAGTGGAGGGGTCTTGCGTGATTCTCCATTAGTATTTATTTTACATTGTTTCTCTAGGTCTTCTAATAGATGAGATAAGACGTCATCACACTCAACATCCTGGTAGTGTTCAGCACATAATAGTCGATAAATCATAGAATAGATTATTTGCTTTTTAAGTGATTTTATTTGAGCGAGTAAGTATTCTAAGTATTGATTGATAATGGTTGATTTTTTTTCTGCGGTAATGCAGCGTAGCAGGTCTTCTTCGATATTTGCTAAATGATAATTATAAAATTCTAGTAATCTATCACTTAGATAGGCTGCAACATAATACTGGTTCATCCAATCTAATTTTAATGTGTTTAGTTGTGTTAAGATTCGGTCTCGCTCTTCTTCAGTCATTTGATCATTTTGATAGTTTTTTAAGGTGAGGCTAATGAATAAATTCCAATTATTTTCTTCTTTTAAGAATTCTAAACGTTCAGTCCACCATGTCATTGTCAGATTGAGGGGGCGAATTTTTTTCTCATGTTCAATAACACTGCGCATGTCTTCAGGGCTCACTTCAGCGGCATCTCTAATGCGTTGTGTGACTTGCGCTTTTTGTTTGATTAGTTTTACTAATTCAGCAATATCATTAGGCATGAGACCTGAATAACTTTCATTATTCAGAGAATTAGTGATGAGGCCATGTATATTGTGAGCAAGGCTATGATAATGTGAGGCTGATAGATCAGCTTTGATTCGATTAACTTCATCATCTGTTAAAGGTTTGTTTTTGACAGTGCTGGCCCAAGCTTTAATGTGATCTATGTCCAGCTCAGTCAATACCACTTGGTGGAATGGAGGATTGTTTTGAAAAAAATGACTGGAGCTGCTCATATTGAATTCCTTTTATAATATACGTAAGTCCATGGTTATCCATACCACTCAAGTATTCATCTTAATTAAACTAATCTTAAAGAAAGCTTAAATTGATCAAAGGTAACCCAATATTATTCATTTTTTGGGCAAAATGCGGATGTGTGCTAGTATTTGGGCTGGCAGGTTGCAATATTCGCTGTTAGCGCTTATTCTGCTTGTAGATTTGCATGCTTTTAGACCAGTGGAAGGGTAACTTATTCATTTATATAGGAAAGCCTAAGGGCTTATTCATAGGATAACAATGGCAACATTTAAAAAGAAAAAAGATCCATTTGCAGACCGGGAAGCTCAAAAATACGAGAATCCTATCCCAAGTCGTGAATTTATATTAGAACATCTGGCTGAGCGTGGTCGTCCGGCTACTTATTGGCAGTTACATGATGAATTAAACATGAAAGATGCCGATCAGGCGGAAGCCTTGAGGCGGCGACTCATTGCGATGGTCAGAGACGGACAGCTGATGCGTAATCGCAGAGATGCCTATGGCCCTCTTGATAGCATGGGTGTTATTGCTGGCCGTGTGATTGGTCATAAAGATGGCTTTGGCTTTTTTGCACCGGATAATGGTGAAGAAGATTTGTTTTTAAGCCCACGTGAAATGCGTAATGTATTTCACGGCGATAGGGTGTTGGTGCGTGTTTTAAGTGAAGATATGCGCGGTCGTCGAGAAGCAACAATTGTGGACGTCTTAGAGCATAATACTCAGCAATTAGTGGGCCGTTTACGATTGAGTTCCGGCACTGCCTATGTTGAATCGTCAAATAAACGTATTACACAAGAAGTATTAATTCCACCTGATGCATTAAAAAACGCTGAAAATGGTCAAATGGTAGTAGTTGCTATTACTGCGCAACCCAGCAAACGTGGTCGTCCAATTGGTGAGATTATCGAAGTATTGGGTGATCATATGGCACCTGGTATGGAGATTAATGTCGCCATCCGCAACCATGATTTACCCTATATTTGGCCTGATGATGCGCAATTAGAAGCATCACGCTTTGACGCTTTTGTGCCTGAGGAAGCTATTAAAGGTCGGGTTGATTTTCGTAAAGTCCCATTTGTTACTATTGATGGTGAAGATGCAAGAGACTTTGATGATGCGGTTTACTGTGAGCCTAAAGGTAATGGTGGTTTTAAGCTCTACGTGGCAATTGCCGATGTCAGTGCTTATGTTCGCCCCGGTAGTGCCTTAGATAAAGAAGCCTATAAGCGTGGTAACTCAGTTTATTTTCCCGCACGTGTGATTCCTATGTTGCCTGAGGAATTATCTAATGGACTATGTTCTCTTAACCCGAAAGTTGATCGTTTGGTCATGGTTTGTGAGATGACTATCCAATCTAATGGGCGTATTTCTAGCTATAAGTTTAGTGAAGGCGTGATTAATTCGCATGCTAGGCTGACTTATACCCAGGTCCATGCCATGATGGAAAAGAATGACAGGCGTATGCGTGAGCGATTTTCAGATGTCGTGCCACATTTAACCCATTTATATGATTTATTCCATATCTTGAAGGCATCAAGAATGGCGCGTGGTGCAATTGATTTTGATATGCCAGAAACAAAAATTGTTTATGGAAAAAACAGAAAAATTGAAAAGATTGTGCCTTATGAGCGTTTCGATTCTCATCGTGTGATTGAAGAATGTATGTTGTGCGCGAATATCTGTTCTGCACGCTTCCTTGAGAAAAATGAGCAGCCAGCTTTATATCGTGTACATGAAGGCCCAACAGAAGAAAAGCTCGAGAATCTAAAGAAATTTTTATTTGAGATTGGGTTTAAGATTCCAACACATCGCGATATTGTGCCCAGGGATTATGCGAAAGTGTTGCGTGCTGTTGCTGAGCGTCCTGATGCCGGCATGATACAGACGATCTTGTTAAGATCTATGAGTCAGGCCATCTACAGTCCTGATAACAAAGGACACTTTGGTTTAGCTTATGATGCTTATGCACATTTTACCTCTCCTATTCGCCGTTACCCAGATTTAATGGTACATAGAGCTATTAAGCAATTACTAACACATAAGGTGCCACAGACAGATAATACGGAATATGTGCATGCAGGTGAGCATTGTTCCATGACTGAACGTCGCGCAGATGATGCAACTAATGAAGTGAAAGATTGGTTAAAGTGTGAGTTCATGATGGATAAGGTGGGTCAAACCTTTGATGGTATTGTATCAGGCACGACCAACTTCGGCATTTTTGTTGAGCTAAATGATATTTATGTGGAAGGTCTGGTGCATATTAGTCAGTTACCAGAAGATTATTATAAATACGACCCTATTAAGCATGCATTGATTGGTGAGCGTGGTGGGCGTCAATTCCGTATTGGCGATCCAGTTAAAATCGTTGTCGCAAAAGTAGATTTGGATCAGTGTTCAATCGATTTTGTGTTAGAGGAAACGACTAAGGCTGGTGGTAAGGCGCTACGAGCAAATAAAGGTGGTGCACCACGAAAAGCATCTAATGGTAAAAAGTCTTCTAGTCGCAAAAGAGAAGCATCGCGTTCTCGTGATGGTCAATTGGCTAAGGATGAGAAAAAGCCTAAGCGTAGTCGCAGTAGCCGATCAATGAAGGCCAGTAAGCCTAAATCTGAGGTGGTGGCACCTGCGAAGAAGAAACCAAAACGTACACGCAAAAGTAAAAAATAATATGGTTGAGATGTGCCCCTGCTTGTATGGGGGCGACATCTGCAAAGCTGGAGTGGGAAAATGAGTTCAAATCCTTATATCTTTGGATTGCATGCGGTTGAGTCATTATTAAAAAATCAACCGGAGCGTATTTTACGCATTGTTGTATTGGCAGATCGCCAAGATAAAAAAATAGAAGCAATTATTCGTTTAGCTAAAAGTCAGAATATTTCAGTGAACCAAGGATCTAAGGCAGAATTAGACAAGATGACTGAATTAGCTAATCATCAGGGTATTGTTGCTTTTTGCAAAAAAGCCCGCGCTTATTCTGAAGCAGATCTAAAGGAATTGCTGGGAGAGTTAGATGTCCCTCCTTTTGTGCTGGTTTTAGATGGCGTGACAGATCCTCATAATTTAGGGGCTTGTTTGCGTTCTGCGGATGCTGCTGGAGTGCATGCTGTTATTATTCCAAAAGATAGAGCGGTGGGTATTACGCCAGTTGTCAGTAAGGTGGCTAGTGGCGCAGCAGAATCGATTCCGCTGATTCAGGTCACTAATTTGGCTCGTGCTTTAGAAATTCTGAAAGAAATGGGTGTGTGGATTTATGGTGCGGCAGGAGAGGCAACTGACTCTTTATATTCAACCAAACTAACTGGCCCGCTAGCGATTGTAATGGGTGCTGAGGGGGATGGTTTGCGGCGCCTAACTCGTGATACCTGCGATGTTTTATTAAAAATACCAATGCAAGGAAGCGTCTCCAGTTTGAATGTGTCGGTAGCAACCGGTGTATTCTTGTTTGAAGCGGTAAGGCAGAGGGTTAAATAGCAAGATTATGCCATGCTCGTCGTCCAGTGCGAAGGCGCGGGATCTAGAGAGCGCAAATCAAATTTATGTTGGCTTGGGAAATGCAGATTTTTCTTCTGCCCTGTCGTGGCGCGACTTGATCGCGCCATCCAGGAGATGCAGCCATCACAGAAATAGGCCGAGACGAGGTGGAAGAATAGTCTGTAACAGCATCGAAATAACGATAAGCCTTTATTTTTTTTTCTGAGTTGGGGCCGAGCTGCTGGTAGCATCATCTATATTGCTGGCTGGGTGAAATATAGATCCACTAGCTAATTTGTTTTGTGATGATTCACTTAAAAGAGTGGTTGCTATTTCTATCGCTTTTTGAGGATCTTTAGCTAAAAGATTTAGTGTGTCTTTTGTCGCGAGTGATTGCTTACTTTGTAATAAGCTGATCGCAATAATGATGTTTTTCCTGCC
>CAYZRM010000033.1:0-19569 GCA_964480845.1 uncultured Coxiellaceae bacterium
CCAAATATACTCTGATACCGGCATCATTAATTTCGTCATAATCACCTATTAATCAAACAATTAAATGGGATGAGCAAAAACCAATCACATTATTAAGTGTAGAGCACATCTCGCTTTTTTACGAATTCCCCCTTGAACCTCGCATTATCGACCCTATATATGAGGCAGCAGCTTGAATAAAAGCATACATATCGATTTTGTTTATAAACTAGTATGGAGAAACACCATGGCAAATGCTCCTAAAATCCGTCCATTAGCAGACAGGATTGTTGTTGAACCTCAAGAAATGGAATCTAAAACAGCTGGCGGAATTTTTATCCCCGATACCGCTGACAAAGATAAGCCTATGCGTGGTACCGTTCTTGCTATTGGCAACGGTAAAATCGTTGATGGCAAAGTACAGCCTTTACAAGTAAAAGTTGGCGACAACGTATTATTTGGCAAATATGCTGGCACCAACGTAAAACTAGACGAGAAAGAAGTGCTTGTCATGCGTGAAGAAGACGTTATGGGCGTTTTAGAATAATCCAACTTAACGATTAAAAGGAAAACAACATGAGTGCAAAAGAATTACGTTTTGGTGAAGATGCTCGCCAACAAATGTTAGCCGGTGTAAAAGAACTAGCTGATGCCGTACAAATAACCATGGGCCCACGTGGTCGTAATGTTGTCATTGATAAATCATTTGGCGCACCATTAGTCACAAAAGACGGTGTTACCGTTGCCAAAGAAATCGTATTCAAAGAAAAATTCAAGAACATGGGCGCACAGATGGTGAAAGAAGTTGCTTCTCACGTATCTGATGAAGCTGGTGACGGCACAACCACTGCAACTGTTTTAGCTAAACAAATTTTTGTTGAAGGCTTGAAAGCTGTTGTTGCTGGGCACAATCCTATGGACTTAAAACGCGGGATTGATAAAGCTGTTATATCCGCTACTGAAACCTTAAAAAAATTATCCGTACCTTGCAAAGATGATAAAGCAATCGCACAAGTTGGCACCATCTCCGCCAACTCTGACAATGCAATTGGCCGCATTATTGCTGATGCAATGGGCAAAGTAGGCAAAGAAGGTGTTATCACTGTTGAAGAAGGCTCTGGTTTGGAAAATGAACTAGATGTCGTTGAAGGTATGCAATTTGATCGCGGCTACCTATCTCCATACTTTGTCACCAACCAACAAAGCATGTCTGCTGACTTAGATAATCCTTACATCTTAATCACTGACAAAAAAGTATCCTCCATTCGTGATTTGCTACCAATACTAGAAGCCGTTGCTAAATCTGGCCGTCCGCTACTAATTTTAGCAGAAGACGTTGAAGGCGAAGCATTAGCAACCCTAGTTGTTAACCATATGCGTGGTATTGTGCGCGTTTGTGCGGTGAAAGCACCTGGCTTTGGCGACCGTCGTAAAGAAATGCTACAAGACATCGCTGTTTTGACCCGTGGTCAAGTCATCTCTGAAGAAGTAGGTCGTAAATTAGACACCGCTACGTTAGAAGATCTAGGTACCGCTAAGCGCATTCACGTTGGCAAAGACAACACCACTATTATTGATGGTGCTGGTGATGCAAAAGAAATTGAAGACCGCATCAAACAATTAGCAACCCGCATGCAAGAAACAACCTCTGACTATGACCGTGAAAAGCTACAAGAACGCATGGCTAAATTATCTGGCGGTGTAGCAGTTATCAAAGTCGGCGCTGCTTCTGAAATTGAAATGAAAGAAAAGAAAGCTCGCGTAGAAGATGCACTACATGCAACTCGCGCAGCAGTTGAAGAAGGCGTAGTTCCTGGTGGTGGCGTTGCATTAGTTCGCGTTTTACAAGGCCTGCATGATGTAAAAGGTGAAAATGAATCACAAACCGTTGGTATTCAATTAATCGCTCGCGCTATCGAAGCACCACTTCGCCAGATCGTTAGCAATGCTGGTTATGAAGCATCAGTTGTATTAAACAAAGTATTAGAAGGTAAAAATAACTTTGGTTTTAATGCAGCAACCGGCGAATACGGTGACATGCTAGAAATGGGTATCCTAGATCCAACCAAGGTAACCCGTACAGCACTACAACAAGCAGCATCTGTTTCCGGCATGATGATTACAACCGAATGCATGATCTCAGAACTTCCTAAAGACGATGCTCCTATGGGCGCAGCTGACATGGGCGGCATGGGTGGTATGGGTGGTATGGGCGGCATGATGTAAGCTTTTACCAATCACAACAGAAGCCCTGCTAACGCGGGGCTTTTTTTTACTCTTAATTTCACATTTACAAACAAATTGTTATGGTAAAGACTCCAATTCACACTCACAAAAATGAGCCGAATTTATTTATACTAAAGTATTAGAACAATGATGAGGCACACATGGCTAATAGTCGACAATTAGAGTTGGAAATAGAGCTTAGCTTTTTAGAGCTCATTCAAGCTAATTTAGATGACATGGATGGCAAATTGGTTGACCGAGACACCACCTCAACTCAGCCTTTACTTGAAATGATGCCTGCTTTGAAACGACAAGACCTTGTTTTTCTACTAAAACCACTTTCTTTTGCCTACCAACAAGTACGACTTATGTATCCATTGGCAACCAAAGCCAGTACTGCTGATTTACCTCCTCCAGCGACAGAAGACATAGCTAAAATATCGCACTCAGCTCTTAGACGCTTACATCTCGATGGGAAACGCACACAAAATATCCGTATTATTAGACATAAACTAACTGAGGCAAAAAATGATATTAATCTGGAAATTGCCAGACTCCCCCTCATACAAGAATTAGAATCTTACATTCAGCTCAAAAAACCCAGGAATACAGCAAAAAGACTCGCCATTATAGGATCTCAGTTAACCATTGACCTGGCTGAAGAAGATATTACCAACACTAAAAACAGTACCTACACAATCGCTTGTCTATTTTCAGATGCCCTATATCACTTAATAAAAAAACAATTAGAATGCCTCTCAAAAACGACAGAAGAGACCCATTACTTCTCCTTCTGGGTCACTGTACTAAAAAAAGCAGATGAAATTGGTGATATTCATTCCATTCAGGCCATTTTAAGTGCCCTTCAAGATTACGACTACAAACACGCCCCAGCACCAGGGATTTCCAATCTCATTCTTGAAAAAAATATAAGGAGAAACTACGACTACCTTTTAGACAAATATGCTCCCGGCCAACTAAGTGGCAATAAAAGAGATAGTCGATTTGATATAGCACTGCATCTAGGCAACTTAAAAAATGCAATTAGCATGGAGCAAGAAAAAGAACAAACTGATGAAGATAGAATGACAGCTCTTACACGCATCAAATCTTATATACACGCCGCAAAAGATCGCGCAGAAGCGTTCATGGCTGAAAAGAACTTGCTAGCCTCGCCAAACAGAATAAGGCTACAACAAATTAAATTGGATTTTGAGAAAAGTGAAGGCACTTCGCTTCAAGCATCATCCAGCAACGGACTAACGCCTGTTTCTCGCTCACTTGAAGCATCATCATCTGGCTATGGACTATTCAGAGAATCTGAAATAAACATGCGACGCTCACGCTCTGAACATAGCACACCAACAACACCGGGCCAGACCAGTGAAAACAAGCAAAAAAAGTGATATTGCCATCCTTAAGTCAGGCAGTAGATATATGCGAGCAATCCAAGATAACATCAATAAATAACTGACCATAACGCTCTAGTTTACTCTCACCCACCCCAGAAATATCAGCAAACTCTCTCAGTGTGACAGGCTTCCTATCATGCAACTCCAATAACGTTTTATCATGAAAAATGACATATGGTGGAACACCCTGCTCTTGAGCCAACGACAACCGTTTACGCTTAAGAGCTTGCCATAATTCATCTTGTGGCAACATACCTGCATCAGACTTGACGCCTCTCTTAACCGACTTTTTCCGAGTAATCTCAGGATCTTTTCTTAAAGCAATCGTCTGCTCGCCTTTTAAAATAGGCAGACTTTTTTCTGTTAAATGAATACTACCGTAGCCGCTAAGATCAATCGTAAGCAAATTAGCTGCAATTAATTGACGATAAATACTTTGCCATTGCCGCTCACTAAAACGTTGTCCTATCCCAAAAGTAGAAACCGTTTCATGCCTAAAACGCTGGATTTGTGGCGTTAACTTACCTAACAAAACATCAATTAAATGCCGCACACCAAAACGTTGTCCGGTTCGATAGACACAAGACATTGCCATTTGAGCAGCCACCTTCCCATCCCATGTTTCAACAGGCTCTAGGCAATTATCACACGCCTCACATTTGCCTGGTGACGACTCTCCAAAGTAATTCAGCAAGACATGGCGACGACACATTGCCGTTTCACAAAAGCCCAATAAGGCATCCAGCTTACGACGCTCTAGTTGTTTATGCTGCTCACTTGCTTCGGATGTATCTAGCATTTGTCTAAGCGTAATCACATCACCTAAACCATAAGCTAACCACGCATTAGCCGGTAATCCGTCACGACCTGCACGCCCAGTCTCCTGATAATAACCTTCCATACTCTTAGGTAAGTCAAGATGGGCAACAAAACGCACGTTGGGCTTATCAATACCCATACCAAAAGCAACCGTTGCCACCATGACAATCCCTTCTTCTTGAATAAAGCGTTGCTGGTGTTTTTGTCGTAAAACACCACTCAAGCCAGCATGATAAGGCAATGCTTTCCAGCCTTTTTGACACAACCAATCTGCTGTCTCCTCCACTTTTCTTCGAGATAGGCAATAAACAATGCCTGCATCCTGCTCATGCTCGCTTTTTAAAAACTGCAAAAGCTGCTCTCTTGGGCTATTTTTCTGGACAATACGATAACGAATATTAGGGCGGTCAAAACTGGAGAGAAACAATCTAGCCTCTGCAAGCTGCAGATTATGAATAATATCACGCCTGGTTGGCTCATCAGCCGTTGCTGTCAGCGCAATACGAGGTATGCTTGGAAACTGCTCATGCAAAATAGAGAGCTGCGTATACTCCGGTCGAAAATCATGCCCCCATTGAGATACACAATGTGCTTCATCAATTGCGAACAAGGAAAGCTTCACTTGAGCAATCATCGACAAGAATCGCGGTGTTAATAATCTTTCAGGGGCAACATAAAGCAAGTCTAACTCGCCTGCCAGTAGCTGCCGCTCCACCTTAGCAGCTGCACGCTGATCTAAACTAGAATTTAGGAAAGCAGCCTTAATGCCTAACTGTAACAGTGCATCAACCTGGTCTTGCATTAAGGCAATAAGCGGCGATACAACAATACCAACTCCTTCTCTCACCAATGCTGGGATTTGGTAACAAAGTGACTTCCCCCCACCGGTAGGCATGAGCACCAGCGCATCTTGGCCATTAATCACATGCTCGACAATATTCTCTTGTTGGCCACGAAATTCACTATAGCCAAACAAGCTTTGTAGTACAGCTTGTGCTGTTACCATTAATTTTCCTTTTAGACCTTAAGCAATACCAAATAGCTGTGCAATCAGATTGAGGAAGAAGAAAGCCAGGGGCATGAGGATAGTTGCAAGCCCGCCTGAAAAGAGAAGAACCAGCAAAATAATAAACCCATAAGGTTCTATTTTTTGGTATTGAATAGCAGCTCGAGGAGGTAGAAGGCTACTCATCACCTTACCACCATCTAATGGAGGCAAAGGAATAAGGTTAAGAAGACCTAGCCAGATATTAATTTGCATACCAGCGCCGCCCATTAATAATAAGGGAACGCCTAACCACGTATTTTCATTTGCACCAGCCATCAAGCCAAATTTAGCAATCAATCCCCAGAAAAATGCCATCAAAATGTTAGTGACAGAGCCTGAAAGAGCCACCAGGGCCATATCGCGGCGCGGATTACGCAAATTACGGGCATCCACAGGAACAGGTTTTGCCCAACCAAACAAAATAGGACTTTTAACTAGTAGCATTAAGCCAGGAATAAGGAGTGTGCCTATAGGATCAATATGCTTAATTGGATTAAGTGAGAGCCGACCACTTAGCCGCGCTGTCTGATCACCACACCAAGATGCAACGAATCCATGAGCAACTTCATGTAGCGTCACCGCAAAAATAAGGGGGATAGCCCAAATTGTGATTTTTTGTATGATTGTCATTTCCATGCGCTAAGTATCGCTGAGATAGCGCATTATCTCAAGTGAAACTACTTTTTACCTAGCCATTCTGTTGATTTCACATTACGATTAGAGGTTGAAAAATAGTGTACAGGAACACGCTGTGATATTGGCCCTTTATAAAACAGCCGCTGCTGCTTTAATCTTCTTAATTAGCCTGGCAACGGTTATTTATCCATTAAGACGCAAAAACACCTTGAGTCACGCTGAAAAAAGTGGCCTGGGTGAAGCATTATCTAGTGGTATTTTTCTGGGTGCCGCTTTTTTTCACATGCTACCTGATGCAATTCGCAGCTTTGCCCACGCGAATTTGACCTACACCTACCCCATACCTGAAGCCATTTGCATTGGTGGCTTTCTAATCATGTTATTTCTTGAACGCCTATCTCTAGTACGATCTAGCGTCAACTCCATACCCTACATACTTGCGCTAATTTTAATCATTCATGCACTGACTGAAGGCGCGGCTTTAGGTGTAGGCAACACTTTTTCTGAAGCATTCATGCTATTTATTGCCATTGCCGTACACAAAGGCTCTGAAAGTTTTGCACTTTGTATAGCATTACTACGACATCAACTACCACTGATGCGTGTGATATTGATCATTCTATTCTTCGCACTCATGACCCCTCTTGGCATCATATTAGGAACAACACTCACACTAGGCGAGCATTCTGAATTAATTGCAGCTGGATTTAATGCCTTTGCAGCAGGAACTTTCTTATATATCTCAACCCTGCATCACATTCATTTTCACAAACATACACATGATGCGCGCGGGTTAATGGAGTTAATGTATCTTATACTGGGTGTTGTTGTGATGGGTCTTATTGCCATCTGGAATTAAATAGCCCGCACTGCATGCGGGCTATTAAGTCTTAGTTGATCAAACCTAATGCTCTTACTGCTTCCTGCTCTTTCAACAACTCATCTAGCGTAATTTGCATTTTTTGCTTAGCAAATTCATTTTGCTCTAGTCCAGTGATCACTTTTAGTTGACCACCTTCAGTACGACATGGGAAAGAATAAATCACGCCTTCAGGTATGCCATATTCACCCTGTGAGCAACGAGCCACGGAGAAAGTCTCACCTTGTACCGTATCATGCACCAGATTGTGAACAGTCATTAATGCTGCATTTGCTGCAGATGCCGCAGAAGATGCACCACGCTGTTTAATAACAGCTGCACCACGCTGTTGAATCATAGGAATAAAGTCATTTTGTAACCAATTCAAATCAGTGATGACGTCAGTCACTGGCTTACCACCAATTTTAGCATGGTAGAAATCAGGGTATTGGGTAGCAGAGTGATTGCCCCAAATCGCCATTTGAGAAATCTCAGACACATCAACACCGGCTTTAATTGCTAGCTGACCACGAGCACGTAATTCATCTAATAATGTCATCGCATAAAAGCGATCGCGAGGGACATCAGGCGCATTATGCATCGCTACTAAGCAATTGGTATTACATGGATTACCAACCACAAACACACGCACATCATCCGCTGCATGCTCATTAATTGCTCGACCTTGCGTTGTGAAAATACCACCATTAATTTTTAAGAGATCAGAACGTTCCATTCCATCTTTACGTGGTACGGAACCAACTAATACAGCCCAATTGGCATCTTTCATTGCTTCATTTACATCAGAGGTAATCGTTACCTTCTTGAGCAAAGGGAAAGCACAGTCTTCTAATTCCATTGCAACGCCTTTTAAAGCAGGCAATGTTTGCTCAAGCTCTAACAAGCTTAATTCGACATCAGTATTAGGGCCAAACATTTGACCAGATGCAACTCTAAAAATAAGTGCGTAGCCAATTTGACCCGCTGCACCCGTAATTGCCACCTTAACGCGTTTTTTCATGATAAACTCCTTTAAGCAATGAAGGGGTATTTTAACCTCCTAAGATGAAAAGTGTAGATTTTTATTTTTGTAAACGAGGCTAACATGCAATCTTTCACCACGGCTTTACCCTTAAGTTTGTACATACATTTGCCTTGGTGCGTACAAAAATGCCCGTATTGTGACTTCAACTCCCATCGAGCTCCAACCTCTTTACCCGAAGATCTATATGTTGCAGCCTTACTAGAAGAGCTAGAAAACCATCTCCCCCTGATTCAAGACAGACCATTGATTAGCATTTTTTTTGGTGGCGGCACCCCCAGCTTATTCTCACCCCATGCCATTGAACAAATATTAAAAGGGATAGAAAAGCTAACCTATCTAGCCAGCGATATTGAGATCACCCTGGAAGCGAATCCAGGCACCATTGATGAAAGTCACTTTCGCGGTTTTCGAACAGCCGGTATTAATAGACTATCCATAGGAATACAAAGCCTACAAGATGACAAATTAAAACGTCTAGGCCGCATACATGATAGCGCACAAGCATATCGTGCCATACAAATAGCCAAAGATAGTGGGTTTGATAATTTCAACTTAGATATTATGTACGCCCTACCTGACCAATCGCTAGCAGATGCACTCTACGATTTACAAACAGCACTTTCTTTTGAACCGACACATTTTTCTTGGTATCAACTAACCTTAGAACCCAACACCTTATTTTATCACCAGCAGCCTGTGCTGCCAGAAGACGATCTTATGTGGGAAATGCAAATAGCTGGCCAAGAAGCAATTAAGGCTGCAGGACTGGCACAATATGAAGTATCTGCATATGCAAAACCCAATAAACAATGCAGACATAATATTAATTACTGGGCCTTTGGCGATTACCTAGGAATAGGTGCTGGCGCCCATAGCAAGATCACCCGACTCACCACTCAAGATGTACTACGCTTCGCCCAGGTAAAGCACCCTAAAGATTATTTAGAAGCAGCAAAACGACGGCAATTCAACCCATCCACCGTCAGCAAAGAAGCACTCTTATTTGAATTCATGTTAAACGCACTTCGTCTAACACAAGGCGTACCAACCACCTTATTTGCTGAAAGAACTGGCTTAAATATACTGTCCATTGAAAATAAACGCAGGGAAGCCATCTCAAAAGGATTACTACTTGATACCCCAGAGATCATTTGTGCAACAACGCTAGGAAAGAAATTCTTAGATAATTTAACGGGGTTATTTTTATAAAAACAAGTTAGATAGGGCTAAAAAAACCCCACTCTCGTGGGGCTGATTTTTACTAAATAGAATCAAATAATAACAAGCCATACTAGACTTTAATCATCACACAAGAACTGTCCGCAATAACGATTCGTGAAATGATAGGAAATACCGACACCAATTAAATCCATGTTACCAGACACACCACCCACCATGACTCTTGTCCAAGAGACATCAGCCACCCAACTCTGGGATAAATCATAAGCAGCGCCAACTGCAAAAATAGGGCTCACTTTATTGGTATACGTCGTGGTACCGCACTGACCATTTTGACCATTTTCAGACAAACTGCCTGACAGCATCCTATAAACCACACCTGCACCACCCTTAGCAAACAGACTGAAATCACCTAATGGCAATATCCCCTTCCCTGCGATATAAATATCACGGACTCGAGCAACTGGGCCGGAACATACTGGTGCATTGCTGGGAGTAGTCGTGTAGTTAATACTAGAGAAATAATGAAAACCACCCTCCACAGCGGCATAGCGATTCATCTGATAGCCAAGAAAAGCCGAAGCACCCCATTGTTTAGTTTTAGGATTGGCTGGGACGGTTGCTGTTGATCCTTGCAGCTGCACATTTTGTGTGCCAGCAGTATTAGATGCGGGACCCGTCAATAAACCTAAATACATCCCCGAAGTAACAGCATGAACATTAATCGCTATCAGGCCAGAAACAGCCATCGTAAGTCCTTTTACCAATCTTTTCATACGCATGCCCTCTTAAGCTAATCGTCACAGCTTATTGCAATCGTTTGGATTTGTCTATCCGAGCGGAATCACTTGACCACCACAGGCAGAATAACAAGTGTTATAGGCGGTAATACAATGACAAGCCGCGCGACAATGTGAGGTATCAATGAAAGATCGTTGCATTTTTTGAATAGGGCGATTATCAGCTAATTGCTGCTTCTGATATTTAGCATACGCAGCCATCCCTTTTGCTGTTGCTTTTTGATAACAACGCGGATTCTTTAATTCGCAAATACTAGAACAATAGTTTTGTGCGCCCTGGCAACGATTCACACATTGCAAATCCATCGCATTTTTAGGCGGAATATAGCGATATTGTTGTTGAAGAGCAGCGTCACACCCTGCTAACAATAAACCGGTTAACACTAATAATATTACCCAACGCATATTCACTATTCCATTCATCTTGTTAAACAACCGTAAATTGTAAATCCCACACACCCCTGCCTTCCTGATGTGCTCTTTTTTCAAATTTGCTTAGTATAGGGCGATAAGGTGAGCGCTCAGAAAAGTTAGCCGCACCCGCCTGATTAACCAACTCGGATTCGCTCGACAACACCAACATCATCTGTTTGGCATAATCATCCCAATCCGTTGCCAAATGCAACTGACCACCTATTTTTATTTTTTCTATCACTTTCTTGATAAACTCAGCCTGGACTAAACGCCGTGGATGATGGCGACGCTTTTGCCATGGATCTGGGAAAAAGATCTGCACACAATCTAGCACGCGATCAGGAAAACATGCCGCCAAGATATCAACCACATCACCGTGAAACACACGTACATTCTTTAATCCTTTTTCAGTTGCCGCCATCATGAATGCACCCAAGCCAGGCTTGTGTGTTTCGACACCAATAAAATCTACCTCTGGATACTTTTCAGCTGCCGCTAACAAAGAAATGCCCATGCCAAAACCTATCTCCAAACAACGCGGCGCTTGACGACCAAACACCTGATCTAGGTCCAATAAGCCATCAGATAAGTTCAAGCCCAACTGCGGCCACTGCTCAACAAATGCCCGTTCCTGTGCGTCAGTAATCCGGCTATCTCGTCTAACAAAACTACGCAAACGACGTAGCGGGTTATTTTTAGTATTATTTGTATTCATTTTGCTTCTTTTATTAAGGTTAGATAATTAGCAAATCGTTGAGGATGGATTTTGCCACTAGCGGCTGCTTCTAGCAATTGGCAACCAGGCTCCACCAAATGACGACAGTCTCTGAAGCGACAGCCGGTCAAATAAGGTGCGAATTCTTTAAATCCCTGCCTTACTTCTTCAGGGGTAATAGTCCACAAGCTAAAATCTCTCAATCCTGGCGAGTCAACAACATATCCACCCGTTGGCAAATGATATAGACGGGTTGCTGTCGTTGTATGCTTACCCGTGCCTTTAGGTGAGACTTCCTGCACTCTAATAGCTTGATTAACTAAATGCGAAATCAGAGAAGATTTACCAACGCCTGACGGGCCAACTAAAACGGCTAGTTTATCTTTGAATAAATCTGCCAACAAAGGCAAACCATCCCCTTGTAACACACTGGCAAATAAAACGGCATGCGCAATTGATTCATAATGCATTAAACGCTCTTTTAGCTGGCTAAGCTCAGCGGCCGAACAAAGATCTATCTTATTGATTAATAAAACAGGTTTAATACCTAATAGCTCAGCTGCCACAAGATAACGATCAACCAAATGCTCAGAAAAAATGGGGGGCGGCGCCATAACAATGACCATATAGTCAACATTTGCGGCGATGGGCTTTGCCTTACCATGCACTTCCCCACGTGCAAGCACGTTCGTGCGCGGCAAAATCTCTAAGATAGTGCCACTCTTCTCGGGACCCGGCAGCCAGACAACACGATCACCCACCACCGGCAAAGCTTGATTGCGACGTAAGTGACACTGATATTCCTGACTATCTTCCGCTTCAACCGCCACACTTTTACCAAAATACGAAATAATTAGGCCGTAATGGGTTGCTTGCTGGTTATCTTCTGTTAATGTTTGCATACTATTGTTCGTTATCTGCATGAAGGGCTATATAGTACATGAAAATCTATCTTGTCGGAGGTGCTGTTAGAGATAAATTACTCGGCCTACCTATAAAAGAAAAGGACTGGGTAGTCGTCGGCGCATCTGTCAAAGACATGCTAGCGCTGGGCTACCAGCAAGTAGGCAAGGAATTCCCTGTCTTTTTGCACCCCAAAACAAGGGAAGAATATGCCCTAGCCAGGATGGAACGTAAAACCAGACCAGGCTACCAGGGGTTTGAGTTTGATACCTCGCCTGAGGTCAACCTAGAAGATGACTTACTGCGCAGAGACTTAACCATCAATGCCATGGCAGAAGATGAACATGGCAAGATATTTGACCCCTATCATGGACAAGATGACTTACATCAAAAATTATTACGCCACGTATCAAAAGCATTTGCAGAAGATCCAGTAAGAATCTTACGATTAGGTCGTTTTTTAGCTCGTTACTATTATTTAGGATTTCAGATCGCGCCCGAGACCACCGCATTAATGCAACAAATGGTACAAAATGGTGAGGTTAACGCATTAGTTGCTGAGCGTGTTTGGAAAGAACTAGAACGTGCTTTGGCAGAGAGAAATCCAGAACAATTTTTTATGGTACTGCAAAGCTGCCATGCTTTATCCATTTTATTCCCTGATCTCACGATACACGATATTGGCATGCAAGCACTCATGAAGGCAGCGCAATTAACACCTGATGCCATCATTCGTTTTGCCGCCTTATTTCATGCCATGCCAGCAGGTCGCCTAGCAATTAATGAAATCTGCCTACGCTATCGTGCACCAATCGCCTATAAAGAGCTAACCACTTTAGTAACGCTACATCACAAAACAGCCTTACATGCTAGGCAGTTATCTGCTGAGGATTTATGCAAATTATTTTTAGCATTAGATATTTATCGTCGTGAGCCACGGTTTCATCAATTCTTAGTTGCTTGTCAGGCAATTGCAGCTGCAAAATCTGTCTCTTTTGATTCAGTCTATCTATTACAGGCAGCTAAGATAGCTAAATCTGTTGACGTACAAGCACTCATTGCTCAAGGTTACAAAGACAAACAATTAGCCGAAAAAATAATAGCATCCAGGAAGGAAAAAATAACCACCTGGCTAAACAACCCAAATGAAGCTATTTTTCCAGAATAGGGTTTGCTATTATCTCAAATGCAAAAAATTCATGCGTTACTATAAGGAGATCTCCATGAACCGCTTTATTAAAACAACGATTGCGCTTGCTTTGTCCGCCATGATAGTTCCTGCATACGCACAAACTGCCTCCATTACCCCTGCAGAACGTACTCAAATTGAGAGTATTATTAAAGACTACTTAATCAAAAATCCTGAAGTGATTGTTCAATCCATGCAAGAAATGCAGAAAAAACAATACATGGAAGCTGAAAAAACAGTACAAACAACACAAAAAACTGCAAATCAATTTGCCCAACCTTTATTCCATACAGCAAATGACCCCATGACAGGCAATGCAAATGGAAAGGTTACTGTGGTGGAATTCTTTGACTATCAATGCCCACATTGCGTAGACATGGCACCGGTGATTGAAGGCATTGTGAAGGCAAATCCTGATGTAAAAATTATTTTTAAAGAATTTCCTATTCGTGGGCCACAATCAGAATTTGCTGCACGTGCGGCACTGGCTGCTAACAAGCAAGGCAAATACTATGAATTTAGCCATGCCTTGTTAATGAACAAAGCCCCACTCACTCAAGAAGTTGTTCTGGAAACCGCTAAAAAAGTTGGCCTCAATATTGATCAACTCAAGAAAGACATGACAGATAAAAGTGTTGATGAACAATTGAAAGCAAACATCAAACTAGCACAAGATTTGAAATTATTTGGTACTCCAGCTTTCTTCATTGGTAAATCCGATGCAAAAACAGAAGGCAGCATCAATTATGTTCCAGGCCAGATGGATCAAAATCAAATGCAAAGTTTTATTGATAAAGCAAAATAAGCATGGATAGCTATGCTGTATTAGGGAGCCCGGTTGCACACAGCCGGTCTCCCTTTTTATTTACTGAATTTGCAAAACAGACTGGCGAAATACTACAGTACGAAAAAATAGAAACCTCTCCACCACAATTGCCTAGCACACTAGCTGCTTTTATATCGCGCGGCGGCAAAGGCGTTAACATTACGGCCCCACTTAAAGAAGTTGCTTTTCAACTAGCACATGAAACCAGCTCACGAGCACAAGCTGCACAGGCTATTAATGTATTATGCTTTAGAGACGATGGTAGCTATTACGGTGATAATGTAGATGGTATCGGCCTTATTCGCGATTTAACACTAAACCAACAGTTTTCTTTAGCAAATAAACACATCTTATTAATAGGTGCGGGCGGTGCAGCAAGAGGTGTTATACATAATTTACTGGAATGTAAGCCAGCCAGCATCATGATTGTGAATCGCACCAAGGAAAAAGCACTAACACTTGCAAAAAAATTTGACATCCTTACCAGTGACTGGGATGCACTAGCCAACCATCAATTTGATCTTATCCTAAATGCAACAAGCGCCACATTACAACACGCCACACTACCACTACCAGACCATATCACCCATGCCAACAGCCTGTGCTACGACATGGTTTATGGCATAGCTAACTCCCCATTTGAGCAATGGGCAATCCGTCAATCGACTAAACATTGCCAGGGTTTAGGTATGTTGATCGAACAAGCTGCAGAAACCTTTTATTTATGGCGTGGCATTAGACCCAAGACAATGCTATAACTGTGGCTTACTCCATCTAATCATCATGAAATGAAAGGATTTATCCATGTTAAAACGTCAGCTATTCAAGCTAGTTACTATCGCCACTCTATTACTCAACACTGCGCTCGCAAATGCTGCAGCCAACCCTTTAACCGAATTATTTCATCGCCCAGGTGACCCCGTTGTCGGCAACCCGCAAGGCAAAGTGACCGTCGTAGAATTTTTTGACTATCAATGCGGACACTGTGTTGCCATGGCTGATACCATGAAAAATATCATTCGTAGCAATCCCGACCTAAGAGTTGTCTATAAAGAATTTCCTATTCGCGGCCAGATGTCTGAAATGGCATCAAGAGCAGCATTAGCAGCAAACAGGCAAGGTAAATATGCTGCATTTAGCCACGCCTTATTAACCACACATTCTTCATTATCTGAATCGGTCATCTTCTCATTAGCTAAACAAGTTGGCATCAATATTCCAACCATGCAAGACGAGATGAACAGCAGCACAGTAATTAATTCACTAAGAGCTAATGCAAATCTAGCACAAGCATTAGATCTAAATGGAACACCTGCTTTTGTGATTGGACCTACCAAGGCAACTGACATGAAACAATTAAGTTTTGTATTAGGTGAAATGAGTCAAAGTGAATTACAAACAGCGATCAACAAAGCAAAGAAATGAATTAGATGCAGATAGTATCAAGTGTTTTACATTCAAGGGAAATTTATTAGGAGCAATCTATGTTCAGAAAAACCATTCTATCATCGTTTTTTTTATTCTCATCCGTTGCCTTCGCAACACCTCATTACTTAGTTGCACCTACATGCCTCACAAAACAAATCTCCGTAACACATACCATACTTGCCCAACATGCCAACCTAGCATTAGTAAAAACTGATGATGCTGGCGTGCAAGCCTTCATTAAAGCAAAAATTCAACCAAATACTAAACCTTGCGGCGGATTCATGGATGTCACAGCAGCATGGAAGAATCAAGACCCCACTACATTTTTAAAAAATCACAGCACACCTACTACTCGCTATATTGGAAAAAATGAATATAAAATCCAGTATAAAACAGAAGTAAATCAATTATTAGCAACACTCAACCCAGAAAATATGTGGACAGATTTAAACACCTTGACCAACTTCCAAACCCGCTATGCTGCTTCCGAAAATGGCATTAAAGCTGCAGAGTGGATACAATCACGTGTAGAAAATATGGCCAAAGATGCTCATAGAGAAGATGTGTCTATTCGCACTGTTGCAACAGGTAGTTTTTTCACTCAACCATCCATCGTTGTCAAACTAGGTAAATCTAATGAACCCGGCGTTGTCATTGGTGGCCATATGGATACTCTTTCCGCTTGGTGGGGCAGAATGCCAGGCGCTGATGATGATGGTAGTGGCTCCTCTACCGTACTAGAACTCACTAGAGTGCTCTTTAATAGTGGCATGGAATTTAAAAAACCTATCTACCTAGTTTGGTATGCTGCAGAAGAAGAAGGCTTATATGGCTCTCAAGCAGTGGTTGCTGATTTTAAGGAAAAGAAAATCCAGGTTGATAGCGTACTGCAACTAGATATGACTGGATATGCTTACCAAAATGATCTAACCATGTGGCTAATGAAAGACTACGTCAGCCCTGCACTGACCAGCTACTTAGAAAAATTGATTACTACTTATGTAAAGAAACCAGTTAAATACACCCAATGTGGCTATGCTTGCAGTGATCACGCATCTTGGCACACTGCCGGCTTCCCTGCAGCCTTTCCTACCGAAACAGCATTTGGCAATGATAATCCTGACATTCATACTGAAAACGACACCATGGATAAATTATCATTAGAACACATGACCAGCTTTGCTAAGCTAGCTGTTGCTTTTGCAGTAGAAAGAGCAGAGCCAGTTACAAAGAACTAGACTTTATTTAATTGATAGCCTGGAAAAGCACAGAAGCTAATCCAGGCTATACTATGTAAACATGCCAGCTTTCTCTACGATCTTTCTAACATAACCTCTTCAGGACACAATTCTTTTACTTGCGTTTTTCCTATTACTCCGCCGCCTATTGCATAAAAGGCATTTTAAAAGTTACTTGAATATTCAACACGTCCAGAATCTTAAATAAGGTATCAAGTTGCACGGTTTGTTTACCTTTCTCAATATCAAATACCACCGTTTTACCAACACCAGCCAACTTGGCTAATTGTAGCTGTGTCAAACCACTTCGTTTTCGGCATTCCAGGACTATTGCAGCAATTTCATTAGGGACCATACCCACTCCATGCGATAAAAAAACAGCTTATATTACTGTTATGGCAGCAAATAAGGCAAAAACCTAGACAATATATCAATAAATTTAGAAAAATAGGCATTTTTTACCGCCTGAACAGTAAATTTATGCGTTTTTGAGAATAAATTTGTCTTCTAACGCAATAAAACCCCAAAATCACTGCCATGGCGGTAAAAACAAGCACTACCCTCTGGGTTGTTTTTTGACAAATAGAAGAGGTAAAATTACGCTCCTTTAAAAATTAGAGCAGCCTAATGTTACAGACTTTTGCCACGCGGGATTGGAACGAACATTTCCCAGAATCCTCGCAAAAACAAGCGATAACCAGCCTGGAAGATGGACAAATACTTTACTTTCCTGAGCTAGCATTTACGCTCACTGATGCTGAAAAAGAATTCCTCAACCCTGATTATGCAGATCCCCACGCAAAAAATATCAGTTACAACGCCAAACACAAAAAATTATGGGGTGTGCAGCATTTAACTGATGCTCAACACATGCAATTGAAGGCCATGTTAGATCGCTTCTCTAAACAGGCCCATCATTTAATTACTCAATTACTGCCACGGTATGCTCAACAAGTAACGGTTGCCCGCACTAGCTACCGCCCTGTACAAGTTAGCAATCGCAAAACATCTTATCGCAAAGATGATAAACGATTACATGTAGACGCATTCCCATCTGCACCCAACCAAGGCAAACGTATTTTACGGGTGTTTTGCAATATCAACCCAAACAACCAAGAACGTGTTTGGCGTGTTGGCGAGCCATTTGAAAAAGTAGCACAGCAATTCTTGCCTAGCATATGCAAGCCACGACCAGGTGTTGCAAGCTTGCTACGCTTACTTCGCATCACAAAAAGTTACCGCACCCCTTACGATCATTACATGCTAGCCATGCATAACAGCATGAAAGCAAATGAAACTTACCAGCAAAGCGCAAGCCAAAAAGAAATTCGCTTCCCTTCTGGTAGTAGCTGGATTGTTCAAACTGATGACGTCTCACATGCTGCAATGGAAGGACAATTCATGTTAGAACAAACGTTCTACCTGCCTGTTGAAGCCATGCAAGACCAAAATAAATCACCATTAAAAATACTAGAACGTTTGTTAGATCAAAAATTAGTGTAACAACACCTAACGCGGTGCAAAGCACCGCGTTTTTATAACAATAATATTCATGCCGAGGTGTGGAACATGAAAATAGCTCGCTTAACTACCTTACTTTTTCTTATGCTCTTAGCCCACATTAGCTATGCAACCCCGATTAAACAATTAGTGATCCTAGGCGATAGCTTATCCGACAACGGTAATTTTTATTCTGCCACTTTCAAACTGATCCCTAAACAACCATATTATGCGGGACGCTTTTCCAATGGCCCTACCTGGGCAGAAAATGTTGCCGCAACCTTATTTGCTAAACATCATTTAGAACAGGCTGTTAATATGGCATATGGAGGTGCAACGGCTAAACCATCACGCAATGATTTAGATTGGCAGGTAAAGGCATACTTTAAAACCTATGCAAAGAATATCAAACATTTCGATGATTACTTATTTGTTATTTGGATAGGAAGCAATGACTACTTGCCTGCAAAAGGCAATACCGAGAAAGAAACCAACGAGGTAATTGCCTCTATCAACAAACAAATAGACGCACTACTAGCTAACCATGTAAAACATATTTTGGTGATAGCCTTACCCGATCTTGGCAAAACACCACTTGCCAAACTAGTTGGCCCTGCATATCAAGCAAAAGTCAGTGCACTAAGCAACTTACACAACAAAAAATTATTTGCCATGTTAGCACAAACAAAGAAAAGCCATCCTAATGTCGAATTTATTAGCTTCGACCCCAACCCTTTATTTACTCAAGCAATTTCAAACCCACGTAAATTCGGAATCAAAAATAGCAAAGATGCTTGTTTTGAAAATGACACCTTTATGTATTCTGTTCTATCAGATAATTCCTATGGTCATATAGAAGTGCCGATTAATCATAATGCCATTATTGTTTGCCGAAATAAGAATGATTACTTATTCTGGGATCATGTACACCCAACAAGCATAGTGCATGAGCGAATAGCAGAAGCTGTGCTAAAAAAACTAAATTATTTAACTTAGTGTAGAACTAGGCTTACAGACTATAAAGGAAATTTACTCCCTGATTCTAGTCGACTCTGCAACACCATAGGGATAGTTATTGTCGCGAAACTGACGTTTACTTCCCCATTAAATGTGGCTCTAAGCTGCCTCAGCAAAAGATGATGGATTGCTTCGCTACGCTCGCAAAGACGGCGGGTTAAGGTAATGTTGAATATCAGCTATGCTAACTGACTTAAAGCTAACGTATTATCATGCGCCCCTGTCATTGTGATCGCAGCGAAACAATCCACTAGCTCGCTGTCATTGCGAGCGCAGCGAAGCAATCCACTAGCTCGCTGTCATTGCGAGCGCAGCGAAGCAATCCATTCTTATCCA